>NZ_JAOECN010000014.1:0-123144 GCF_029836855.1 Pseudomonas sp. GD04058 | reverse complement strand
CCATGCAAAAACGCTCGAACTCCAAACTCAACTATTAGATTCAGAAATTGTCTTTGCCTTGCATGCGCGTGTATCGAGAGAAAAGAGAAATTCAGCTGAAGCGGCCTTAATTTCAGCGACAAAAAAACTTTCCGAGCTTGAGTCGAGCAGAGAAGCCAACGATAGACTGGTCGAAAAATATATAGCGCAAGCTAATTCAGTAATCACAGCTGCATATGCGGAGCTGATACGCCTCGAGTTCGCATCCAAAGAAGACCGAACGGGAAATTCCGTGGTCTTTTCCCTCAGCACGGCAGCCATCGCCCACCCGCATCTAATAACGTTGGCCGCCTCCTCTGTTGTAAACCCTGCCGATTTGCAAGTTGCCCTCAGAACTACCCTGCGGGCCATTAAAAAATACATAAAAGGGCCGGCCCGTGGAGTATTGGAGGTCGCCTCCATCCTGCTACTTTCTCTCAAGCTTGAACGAGATGAACCATATGGCCTAAGCATTCCCTTCACTGATCTGAACCTTAGCGTCGACTGGAAAGAAGTACTGAGCCAAATCGAAGAAGATTTTCCTCTGCCGATGCGACTGATCTCTGAGTGGAACAAAGAAGAAACTCATTTACGGTTAATTTCTACCGGAATTGATGGCATCCCGAAACGAGTACCTGTACGAACAGCCATATGGGATAGCGAGCACGGCGCCTATCGTTTCACAAGCGAAGGGCCGGACCCAATTACTATTTACTGGCTACCTCAGGCTGGTACGCCCGAAAACTCTACATCGCTCCCAATCGAAACTCAGCCCGATGGGCTCTACCCCGGAGTCATCAGCACGCCTGCTCCTCTCGGTCTATTACCGCTGCCTGCCGAGGGTGATGCTCACTTCAATGACTACATAGTTACATTTCCGACGGACTCAGGGCTTGAGCCGGTCTACGTCATGTTCAAGGATCCTCGGGATTACGCCGGGGTAGCAACAGGGAACGGTCAATCCGTCTCGGGGCTCTGGCTCGGGACAGCAGATACTCGGGAGGGCTCGCCAATACCGTCACGCATCGCCGACCAGTTAAGGGGGCTAACCTTCAGTAACTGGGATCGAATGCGTGAGGCCATCTGGAAAGCGGTTGCTGCTGATACGGAGCTGAGTCAGCAGTTTATTCCTTCAAATCTGCAAAGAATGCGAGAAGGCGGTGCGCCGAAATCAGCGGCGTCAGGACACAACAAGTCAAAGAAATCTTTCGAGCTACATCACGTTCATCAGATTGCCAAAGGGGGCGCGGTATATGACATTGACAACATTGTGGTGATGACTCCGAAACAACATGCCGAAATCCACAGCGGGAAAAACAACCAATGAATGTCAAACAGAAACTTGAAGAGTATACGGAAGCTGAATTCGTCCAGCTGGTGGGTGAGTTTTTCGAAAACCGCTCAGGCTTGCATGGAAAAGCATTCATCGACTACCAGGACTACCTCTCGGACGAGTTCGAACGCTTGACCGAACATCCTGCAAAATCGGATCTCATCTACTATCCGGAAGAAGGGCACAGCGTAACCCCTCAATCGATCGTCAATCACGTCAAGGAATGGCGCGCAGCCAACGGCAAGCCTGGCTTCAAGTCCACCTGACCCGAGAGCGACGCGTACCCTGTGGGAGCTGGCTTGCCAGCGATTTGGCCCGACCTGACAACATCGTTGCTCAAGCCGGCCTCATCGCTGGCAAGACCAGCTCCCACAGGGTTTTGAGCCAACCCTGGAATCAGGGTCCACCGCGGACACTGTGGGAGCTGGCTTGCCAGCGATTGCTATGGTGGATTCACCACTGCTATCGCTGGCAAGCCAGCTCCCACAGGTTACGCGTCCACCCTTCTACTGCGCTCGGGCAGGGTTACCCATCACCGTCGCCCCCGCCGGCACGTCCCGGGTTACCACGCTGCCTGCACCGATGATCGCATCATCCCCCACCGTCACCCCGGGCAGGATGATCGCCCCGCCACCAATCCAGACATTCCTGCCGATCTTCACCGGCTTCCCGCTCTCCAGGCCGCTGCGCCGCACCACCGGATCGCGCGGGTGGTCCGCCCCGTAGATCTGCACCGCCGGCCCGATCTGGCAGTCGTCGCCGATGCTCACGCTGCAAATGTCGAGAATCACGCAGTTGAAGTTGATGAACACATTGGCGCCGATCTCGATGTTGTAGCCGTAGTCGCAGTAGAACGGCGGGCGGATCACCGCGCCGGGGCCGACCCTGGCGAAGTGTTCCACCAGCATGGCGTGCCGCTGCTCGTTGAGCAGGTCGGCGGAGTCGTTGTAGCGCTGCATCCAGTGCTTGTTGGCGATCTGTTCGGCTTGCAGCTCCGGGCATGTCGCGCGATACAGCTGTCCGGTCAGCATCTTGTGTTTTTCACTGATGTCCATTGGCCCTCACTCCTGGCTGATCTCTCGGCTGGCAAAGTCTATCCTCTGTCCGATCATGACCGACTCGCTGGCTGAAAGATTCCCCAAGGAGCTTCGATGAAACGCCGCCTTACCCTTCTCGCCGTTGCCATAGCCGTTGCGGCAGCCGGCGCCGGTTATCTGTATGTGCAAGGCAAGCAGCCGCAACGTGACGGCGAAGTCGCCCTGGCGAAGCTCCAGGCGCCGGTCAGCGTGCGCTACGACGAACGCGGCGTGCCGCATATCCAGGCGCAGAACGAGAGCGACCTGTATCGCGCCCTGGGCTACGTGCACGCCCAGGACCGCCTGTTCCAGATGGAGATCACCCGGCGCCTGGCCAAGGGCGAGCTGGCCGAGGTGCTGGGGCCGAAGATGGTCGCCACCGACATCCTGTTCCGCAGCCTGCGCATCGGCGAACAGGCGCAGGTGATGGTCGATCGGCAGGACAAGCAGTCACCCGCCTGGAACGCCCTGCAAGCCTACCTCGAAGGCGTAAACGCCTGGCAGGACACGCATCCGCAGCCGATCGAATTCGACGTGCTGGGCATCACCCCGCGCCCCTTCACCGCCCAGGACACCCTGAGCATCGCCGGCTTCATGGCCTACAGCTTTGCCGCCGCGTTCCGTACCGAACCGCTGCTGACGTTCGTGCGCGACCATCTTGGCGGCGAATACCTGAAGGTCTTCGATCTCGATTGGCATCCCGACGGCATGCTGCAACACCCGCCCGCCCTGGTCGATGCCGACTGGAAAACCCTGGGCCGACTGGCGACGCTCAGCCAGCAGGCCTTCAGCGAGGCCGGCCTGCCGCAGTTCGAAGGCAGCAATGCCTGGGCCGTCAGCGGCAGCCGTACCCGCAGTGGCAAACCGTTGCTGGCCGGCGATCCGCATATCCGTTTTTCGGTCCCGGCGGTGTGGTACGAGGCCGAGCTGTCGGCACCGGGCTTCCATCTGTACGGCTATCACCAGGCGCTCAACCCCTTCGCTTCCCTCGGGCACAACCGCGAGTTCGGCTGGAGCCTGACCATGTTCCAGAACGACGATGTCGATCTGATCGCCGAAAAGGTCAATCCGGACAATCCCGGACAGGTCATGGTCCACGGCCAGTGGCAGGACCTGGTCCGCAGCGAGCAGCAGATCAAGGTCAAGGGCGAGCCAACGCAGACCGTCACCCTGCTGCGCTCGCCCCATGGCCCGATCGTCAACAAGGTACTGGGCGAGGACGCCGGGCCGACACCGGTCGCCATGTGGTGGGCCTTCCTTGAAAGCGAGAATCCGATTCTCGATGGCTTCTACGAGGTCAATCGCGCCAGCACCCTGGAGGCCATGCGCAGCGCCGTGCAGAAGGTCCAGGCACCGGGGCTGAACTTCGTCTGGGCCAACGCCCGTGGCGATATCGGCTGGTGGGCGGCGGCGGCCTTGCCGATCCGGCCGGACGGGGTCAACCCGGCTTTCATTCTCGACGGCAGCAGCGGCGAGGCGGACAAGTCCGGCTTCTACCCGTTCAGCGTCAACCCACAGTCGGAGAACCCGGACAGCGGTTATATCGTCTCGGCCAACTTCCAGCCGCTATCGCCCACCGGCGTGCCGATTCCCGGCTATTACAACCTGCCGGACCGCGGTCGCGAGCTCGACCGGCAACTCGCAAACGACCAGGTGAAATGGGACCTGCAGAACAGCCAGGCACTGCAACTGGGCACCACCACCGATTACGGCCCGCGTACCCTTGGCCCACTGTTGCCGGTGCTGCGCCAGGTGGTGCAGGACGCCCGGGGCCGCGAGCTGGTGGAGCAACTAGCGGCCTGGCGCGGCGACTATCCGCTGGATTCGGTCAATGCCACGCTGTTCAACCAGTTCCTCTACGAGCTGGCCTACGCAGCGATGCACGATGAACTGGGCGATGCCTGGTTCCAGGCGCTGATCTCGACCCGAGTGATCGACGATGCCCTGCCGCGCCTGGCAGCGGATGTCGATTCCCCCTGGTGGGACACCCAGGGCAGCAGCGAACGCGGCAGCCGCACGGCGGTGGTCAAGCACGCCTGGGACAGGACCGTGGAGCATCTGGGCGAAACCCTTGGCAAGGATCCGGCGGGCTGGCAGTGGGGCAAGGCGCATACCCTGACCCACGGGCATCCGCTGGGCATGCAGAAACCCTTGGACAGGCTGTTCAATGTCGGACCATTCGCGGCGCCGGGAACCCACGAGGTGCCGAACAACCTGTCGGCGAAGATCGGCCCGGCGCCATGGCCGGTGAACTACGGGCCGTCCACGCGGCGCCTGATCGATTTCGCAGATGCCGGGACAGCGCTGAGCATCAACCCGGTCGGGCAAAGCGGGGTGTTGTTCGATCGGCATTATGGGGATCAGGCCAGGCCCTATATCGAAGGGCGGTACCAGAGGGCCTGGCTGGGGTTGGCCGGGGAGACCGAGGGGACGTTGAGGTTGGTGCCAAGCAAGTAGATTTGTTTTGGGTTTGAGGGCCTCATCGCTGGCAAGCCAGCTCCCACAAGGACCTGTGGGAGCTGGCTTGCCAGCGATGAGGCCTTCAAGGCCTCAGATCAAGCCTGAGCCGGACGCCGCACTTCAGGCTGCTTCCAGCCATCCGCCGCGGCTTCCTCGATGGCCTGCTGGATCGCGCGTTTGCGGCGCTCTTCGGCACGGCGGCTGAAGTACCAGACCAGGAAGGTCGCCAGCGATACCGCCAGCAGGATCAGGCTGGCCACGGCGTTGATTTCCGGCTTCACGCCCAGGCGCACGGCCGAGAACACTTCCATCGGCAAGGTAGTCGAACCCGGGCCGGATACGAAGCTCGCCAGTACCAGGTCATCCAGCGACAGGGCGAAGGACATCATGCCGCCCGCCGCCAGCGACGGCGCGATCATCGGGATGGTGATCAGGAAGAACACCTTCCATGGCCGTGCACCGAGGTCCATGGCCGCTTCTTCGATGGACAGGTCCAGCTCGCGCAAGCGAGCCGACACCACCACGGCTACGTAAGCTGCGCAGAACGTCGTGTGGGCGATCCAGATGGTGACGATGCCACGCTCCTGCGGCCAGCCGATCATCTGCGCCATGGCCACGAACAGCAGCAACAGCGACAGACCGGTAATGACCTCGGGCATGACCAGCGGCGCGGTGACCAGACCGCCGAACAGGGTACGGCCCTTGAAGCGGGTGACCCGGGTCAGCACGAACGCGGCCAGGGTACCCAGCGCCACTGCGGCGACCGCCGTGTAGCAGGCGATCTCCAGCGAGCGCATCACCGAACCCATCAGTTGGGTGTTGTCGAGCAGGCCGACATACCACTTCACCGACCAGCCGCCCCAGACCGTCACCAGCTTGGAGGCGTTGAACGAGTAGATCACCAGGATCAGCATCGGCAGGTAGATGAACAGCAGGCCGAGGACCAGCATTACATTGGAAAATCCGACGCGCTTCATGCCCGGCCCTCCATTTCTTTCGCCTGGCTGCGGTTGAACAGCAGGATCGGCACGATCAGGATCGCCAGCATCACTACCGCCAGGGCCGAGGCCACCGGCCAGTCACGGTTGTTGAAGAATTCCTGCCACAGCACCTTGCCGATCATCAGGGTTTCCGGGCCGCCCAGCAGCTCAGGAATGACGAACTCGCCCACCACCGGGATGAACACCAGCATGCAGCCGGCGATGATGCCGTTCTTCGACAGCGGCACGGTGATCTTCCAGAAGCTGTTGAAACGGCTCGAACCCAGGTCGGATGCGGCTTCCAGCAGGCTCTGGTCGTGTTTCACCAGGTTGGCGAACAGCGGCAGGATCATGAACGGCAGGTACGAATAGACCACGCCGATATACACCGCCAGGTTGGTGTTGAGGATCTGCAGCGGCTGGTCGATCAGCCCCAGCCACATCAGGAAGGCATTGAGCAGGCCGTTGTTGCTGAGAATGCCCATCCAGGCATAGACGCGGATCAGGATCGCGGTCCAGGTCGGCATCATGATCAACAGCAGCAGGACGGTCTGGATGTCCTTGCGCGCGTTGGCGATGGCGTAGGCCATCGGGTAGCCGATCAGCAGGCAGAGGATGGTGCTGAAAAAGGCCATCTTCAACGAGCCCAGGTAGGCCGAGATATACAGCTCGTCCTGGGTCAACAGGCCATAGTTGGCCAGGTTGAGCACCACCTGGATCTTGTCCTCGACGTAGCTGTAGATCTCCGTGTACGGCGGGATCGCTACGTCCGCCTCGGCGAAGCTGATCTTCAGGACGATGAAGAACGGCAGCATGAAGAACAGGAACAGCCAGAGGAACGGGATCCCGATGACGACGTGGCGTCCCTCGGGCGTTACGCGGTTGAGTGCTCGCTTGAGCTTGCGCATGTTCATGAACGCAGTACCACGCCGCTGTCGTCTTCCCACCAGACGTAGACTTCGTCGCCCCAGGTCGGACGCGAGCCCTGGCGTTCGGCGTTGGCGACGAACGACTGGACGATCTTGCCGCTCGGCAGTTCGACGTAGAACACCGAGTGGCCACCCAGGTAGGCGATGTCGTGGACCTTGCCGCGCGACCAGTTGTATTCGCAGGTCGGCTGCTGCGCGGTGACCAGCAGTTTCTCCGGACGCAGCGCGTAGGTGATGTGCTTGTCTTCCACCGAGGTGGTGATGCCGTGGCCAACGTAGATCTGACGCTCCAGCTCGGGGCTGGCGATCAGCGCGTGGCCTTCGGCGTCGTCGACCACTTCACCCTCGAACAGGTTGACGTTGCCGATGAATTCGCAGACCAGGCGGCTGGTCGGGGTCTCGTAGACGTCGATCGGGCTGCCGATCTGGGCGATCCAGCCCAGGTGCATGATGGCGATGCGCTGGGCCATGGTCATGGCCTCTTCCTGGTCGTGGGTCACCATCACGCAGGTCACGCCGACCCGCTCGATGATCTCGACCAGCTCAAGCTGCATCTGCGAGCGCAGTTTCTTGTCCAGTGCGCCCATGGGCTCGTCGAGCAGCAGCAGCTTCGGCCGCTTGGCCAGGGAACGGGCCAGGGCCACGCGTTGGCGCTGGCCGCCGGAAAGCTGGTGCGGCTTGCGCTTGGCGTACTGGGTCATGTGCACCAGCTTGAGCATCTCGGCCACCCGGGCCTCGATCTCGGCCTTGGGCATCTTGTCCTGCTGCAGGCCGAAGGCGATGTTCTGCGCCACGGTCATGTGCGGGAACAGTGCGTAGGACTGGAACATCATGTTGATCGGCCGCTCGTAGGGCGGCATGTCGGTGATATCGACGCCATCGAGGAAAATCCGCCCTTCGGTCGGACGCTCGAAACCGGCCAGCATGCGCAGCAGGGTCGATTTACCCGAGCCGGAGCCGCCGAGCAGGGCGAAGATCTCGCCTTTCCTGATTTCGAGGGAGACATCGTCCACCGCGACGGTTTCGTCGAACTTCTTCGTGACCCGATCGATCTTGACCAGCACCTGCTTGGGTTGCTGGTCGCCTTCGAGGGCTTTCTTGTAGGCGCCGGAGGCAACTGCCATGTGTGAAACTCCCAACAGAATGTTCTGCACCCGCCCCTGCCGTGGCGGGTCCGGATTTATTATTTGCCCGACTTGACCTTGGTCCAGATGCGGGTCATCAAACGCTGCACTTTGGGCGGCAATTCGGAATTGACGTACAGCTTGTCGATCACTTCCTGCGGTGGGTAAACCGCCGGATCCTTGCGGACATCCTGGTCCATCAGCTCGCCAGCCCTGGGGTTCGGGTTGGCGTAACCAACGTAATCGCTGACCTGGGCGATAACCCCGGGTTCAAGCAGATAGTTGATGAAGGCATGGGCCTCCTTGACGTTGCCGGCATCCTTGGGGATGGCCAGCATGTCGAACCAGAGGTTGCCGCCTTCCTTGGGAATCACATAAGCCACGTCCACGCCCTTGCCGGCCTCTTCGGCGCGGGCCTTGGCCTGGAAGACATCGCCGGAGAAGCCGGCGGCCACGCAGATATCGCCATTGGCCAGGTCGGAGATGTACTTGGAGGAGTGGAAGTAGGTCACGTAGGGGCGAATGGCGAGGAGCTTGTCCTCGGCCTTTTTGTAGTCCTTGGGGTCCTGGCTGTTGGGGTCGAGGCCCAGGTAGTTGAGCATCGCCGGGAGCATCTCGTCCGCCGAGTCGAGGAAGGCGACGCCGCAGCTGGACAGCTTCTTGATGTTCTCGGGCTCGAACAGCGTGGCCCAGGAATCGATCTTGTCGGTGCCGAGCACTGCCTTGACCTTCTCGACGTTGTAGCCGATGCCATTGGTACCCCAAAGGTACGGCACCGCATACTGGTTGCCCGGGTCGTTACGCTCGAGGCGCTTGAGCAGGGCCGGGTCGAGGTTGTTCCAGTTCGGCAGCTGGGCACGGTCGAGCTTCTGGAATGCGCCCGCCTTGATCTGCTTGCCGAGGAAATGGTTGGACGGCACCACCACGTCATAGCCGGTGCGACCGGCCAGCAGCTTGCCTTCCAGGGTTTCGTTGGAATCGAAAACGTCATACTTCGGCTTGATGCCGGTTTTCGCTTCGAAGTCCGCGAGGGTGGTCTGGCCGATGTAGTCCGACCAGTTGTAGATATGCACCGTGGGCGCCGCTTGGACGCTGCAAGCCAGCGTCAGACCCGCTCCAGCCATGAAGGCCTTGCGAAACATGGAAATAGACAAGTGGGAGGTCCTCTACATTTAGTGCCCGTGTGGCGAACGGCAGTCCTGACTGCCGGATCACCGAACCGGCGCGCAACTTACCTGCGATACACCCATCCAGCAAAAAAAATTGTGTTACCCGCTCAAGGACGCGGCTTGCGCCGCGCCCCTGGCCCAGGTCGGCTTACTTGCCCGACTTGATCTTGGTCCAGCTGCGGGTGATCAAACGCAGGGTGGTGGCATCCTGGTCGGCGATCGCGTACAGCTGTTTCTTCACTTCATCCGACGGGTAGATGCTCGGATCGCTGGTGATGTCCTTGTCCACCAGCGGGGTCGCCGCCTTGTTGCCGTTCGGGAAACGCACGGCGTTGGTGATCTCGGCCATGATTTCCGGCTGCTGCAGGAAATTCATCCACTTGTAGGCGGCTTCGACGTTCTCGGCATCCTTCGGAATGGCGACCATGTCGTAGAAGGTACCGGCGCCTTCCTTCGGAATCACGTAGTCCAGCTTGACCTTGTCGCCGGCCTCGTGGGCGCGGGCCTTGGACTGCTCCAGGTCACCCGAGTAGCCCACGGCCACGCAGATGTTGCCGTTGGCCAGGTCCGAGATGTACTTGGAGGAGTGGAAGTAGGTGACCGACGGACGAATGCTCAGGAACAGCTTTTCGGCGGCCTGCAGATCAGCCTTGTCCTTGCTTGCGGTCGGCTTGCCCAGGTAGTGCAGCGCGGCCGGGATCATCTCGGTCGGGGCATCGAGGAAGCTCACGCCGCAGCTCTTGAGCTTGGCGATATTCTCGGGCTTGAACACCACGTCCCAGGAGTCGATCTTGTCGATGCCCAGCGCGGCCTTGACCTTCTCCGGGTTGTAGCCGATGCCGATGCTGCCCCACATGTACGGGAAGGCGTATTTGTTGCCCGGGTCGCTGGCGTCACCGACGGCCTTGAGCAGGTCTTCGTCGAGGTTCTTCCAGTTGGGCAGCTTGGACTTGTCCAGCTCCTGGTAAACGCCGGCCTTGATCTGCTTGGCCAGGAAGTTGTTCGACGGGACCACGATGTCGTAGCCGGACTTGCCGGCCAGCAGCTTGGCTTCGAGGGTTTCGTTGCTGTCGAAGACGTCGTAGACGACCTTGATGCCAGTCTGCTTTTCGAACTTGGCCACGGTATCCGGGGCGATGTAGTCGGACCAGTTGTAGACGTGGAGGACCTTGTCATCCGCGTGAGCGGTACCGACCAGCATCCCGAGGGATACGGCCAACAGCGTCTTGCCCATTTTCTTCATGCGTTAATGCTCCAGAATTTTTATAAAGCCATCTGTTCCGCGGCCTGCCCTGTCGGCGCCAGGGGAGCGACTGGAAACAGGCGCTAGTCTGGCAAGATCCAAGGCGTCCTTACAACGCCTTGGCATGCCGCAAAGCCACCATGCCAGCCTAGCACCTCGTTAGATCAGTGCTTCCAGGGTCAGGTCCAGGCATTTACGAGCTTTTTCAATCAGTTCATCGATCTCGTCACGGCTGATCACCAGCGGCGGCGCGATGATCATGGTGTCGCCCACGGCACGCATGATCAGGCCGTTGTCGAAGCAGAACTGCCGGCAGATCATGCCGACGGCCTTGCCTTCGTAGCGGCTGCGGGTTGCCTTGTCCTTGACCAGCTCGATCGCACCGAGCATGCCCAGGCCGCGCACTTCGCCCACCAGCGGGTGGTCGTTCAGCTCGCGCAGACGCTTCTGCAAATAGGGTGCCGTTTCCTCGCGAACCCGCTCGACGATCTTCTCTTCGCGCAGGATCCGCAGGTTTTCCAGGCCCACCGCCGCCGCTACCGGGTGGCCGGAATACGTGAAGCCGTGGTTGAAATCGCCGCCCTGGCTGACCACCTTCGCCACTTCGTCACGAACGATCACGCCGCCCATGGGGATGTAGCCGGAGGTCAGGCCCTTGGCGATGGTCATCAGGTCGGGCTTGAGGCCGTAGTAGTCGGAGCCGAACCACTCGCCGGTACGGCCGAAGCCGCAGATCACTTCGTCGGCGACGAACAGGATGTCGTAGCGAGCGAGGATTTCCTTGATCTTCGGCCAGTAGCTGTCCGGTGGAATGATCACACCGCCAGCGCCCTGGATCGGCTCGGCGATGAAGGCCGCGACATTGTCGACCCCCAGTTCGAGGATCTTCTGCTCCAGTTGCTCGGCAGCCCAGATACCGAATTCTTCCGGGGACTTATCACCGCCCTCGCCGAACCAGTACGGCTGCGGGATATGCACGATGCCTGGGATCGGCAGGTCGCCCTGCTCGTGCATGCCGGACATGCCACCGAGGCTGGCACCGGCCACGGTAGAGCCGTGGTAGCCATTGATACGGCCGATGATCACCTTCTTCTGCGGCTTGCCCTTGAGCGCCCAATAGTGGCGGACCATGCGCAGTACGGTGTCGTTGCCTTCGGAGCCGGAACCGGTGAAGAACACATGGCTCATGCCGGCCGGGGCCACTTCGGAAATGGCCTTGGCCAGTTCCAGGGCCGGCGGATGAGCGGTCTGGAAGAACAGGTTGTAGTACGGCAGCTCGCGCATCTGCTTGCTGGCCGCTTCGGCCAGTTCCTCGCGTCCGTAGCCGACCGCCACGCACCACAATCCGGCCATGCCATCGAGGATCTTGTGGCCCTCGCTGTCCCACAGGTGCACGCCCTGGGCCTTGGTGATGATCCGCGGGCCCTTTTCCTGCAACTGTTTATAGTCGCTGAAGGGTGCCAGGTGATGATCACGGCTCAGGTCCTGCCACTCGCGGGTTTGCGGGTTCTTGACGCTCATGTGCTTCTCCGATTTCTGGCGGCCGCGCTCCTGCGGCCCCGGGGTTTATCAGACCGCGAACAGCAGGAACTCGCGTTCCCAGGAGCTGATCACGCGCTTGTAGTTTTCATGCTCGGCGCGTTTGGTCGCGACGTAGCCGGCGATGAATTTCTTGCCCAGGTAGGCTTCCAGCGCCCGGCAGTTTTCCATGCGTTCCAGGGCGTCCTCGATGGTCAGCGGCAAACGCAGGTTGCGTCGCTCGTAGCCACGGCCCTGGACCGGCGCGCTGGCGTTGACGCCTTCGACCATGCCGATATAGCCACACAGCAGGCTGGCCGCGATGGCCAGGTACGGGTTGGCGTCGGCACCCGGCAGACGGTTTTCCACGCGGCGGTTCTGCGGACCGGCGTCCGGTACGCGCAGGCCGACGGTACGGTTTTCCTCGCCCCATTCGACGTTGACCGGCGCCGAGGTGTCGGGCAGGAAACGGCGGAACGAGTTGACGTTGGGCGCGAACAGCGGCAGCACTTCGGGGATGAACTTCTGCAGGCCACCGATGTGATAAAGGAACAGCTCGCTCATGCTGCCGTCTTCGTTGGAGAAGATGTTCTTCCCGGTATTCACGTCGATGATGCTCTGATGCAGGTGCATGGCGCTGCCCGGCTCGCCGGTCATGGGCTTGGCCATGAAGGTGGCGGCGACGTTGTGCTTGAGCGCGGCCTCGCGCATGGTGCGCTTGAACACCAGGATCTGGTCGGCCAGGGACAGGGCGTTGCCGTGACGGAAGTTGATCTCCATCTGGGCGGTTCCGTCCTCGTGGATCAGGGTGTCGAGGTCGAGGTTTTGCAGCTCGCACCAGTCGTAGACGTCTTCGAACAACGGGTCGAATTCGTTGGCGGCTTCGATGGAGAACGACTGGCGGCCGGTTTCCGGGCGGCCGGAACGACCGATCGGCGGTTGCAGCGGGAAATCCGGGTCTTCGCAGCGCTTGGTCAGGTAGAACTCCATCTCCGGCGCCACGATCGGCTGCCAGCCCTTGTCGGCGTAGAGCTTCAGCACCTTCTTCAACACGTTGCGCGGCGACAGCTCGACCGGATTGCCCTTCTTGTCGTAGGTGTCGTGGATGACCTGGGCGGTCGGCTCGATGGCCCACGGCACGAGGAATACCGCGTTTTCGTCGGGGCGGCAGACCATGTCGATATCGGCCGGGTCGAGCAACTGGTAATAGATATCGTCGTCGACGTAGTCACCGGTCACGGTCTGCAGCAAAACGCTCTCGGGCAGGCGCATGCCCTTTTCCGCGATGAACTTGTTGGTCGGCGAGATCTTGCCCCGGGTGATGCCGGTCAGGTCGCTGATCAGACATTCGACTTCGGTGATCTTGTGCTCTTTCAGCCAATCGGTGAGCTGGTCGAGATTGCTGCTACTCATACATACCTCGGGAGGTAAATGCCTGGACTATGGTCGGAACGCCCTTGGCAGGCCGTTTCCAGCATTCTGGATGCCCCGCGGGCCCAAAGCAAAAGGCGCGCAGGGAGAATGCGTCTCCGGCATCCATCGGAATGCGGGGGAGCCGACTATAGTCATGAATGGCAGTACGAGAGGGTGAATCTTTGGGGAATGCGACGCCCTGGCCGTCAACTATTTTGGCCGGCACCGGCGCTGCTCGCATGGCGCGCTCGCTGCTTGCGGAAATGGCGTACAGGCCTGCCCACGCTGGACAGCCGCTGTCGCCTATGATCGACAGGCGTAACATGTAACCCCCGGTATTATTGATGTTATGGGTTGCGACCGAGCTTAGCCTTGTTCATTTTTTTACACAACACCCCCGTAAAAAATAAAATACGGCTCTGTTGTGTGAAACCTCGGGCGACGAAAGCAGGCCTTGTCGCTGCCCTCAATTGCAGCAAAAATGCCGCAATGGCGCCCTTTTAGGGCATCATGGGCCTTGCTTGACTTCACTTCGGCTTTCCGATTGACTGGGGTCGCAAGCCCAGATTGATTGATATTTTTAACAACAAAGGTGTTGCATCATGTCGGTACCCCCGCGTGCCGTTCAGCTTAACGAAGCGAACGCGTTCCTTAAGGAACATCCTGAGGTTCTCTACGTTGACCTTCTGATTGCAGATATGAATGGTGTGGTGCGTGGCAAGCGCATCGAGCGCACCAGCCTCCACAAGGTTTACGAGAAAGGCATCAACCTGCCGGCCTCCCTCTTCGCATTGGATATCAACGGCTCCACGGTCGAGAGCACCGGCCTCGGCCTGGACATCGGCGACGCCGACCGGATCTGCTATCCAATCCCGGGCACCCTGTCCAACGAACCCTGGCAGAAGCGCCCGACCGCGCAACTGCTGATGACCATGCACGAACTCGAAGGCGAGCCCTTCTTCGCCGACCCGCGGGAAGTCCTGCGCCAGGTGGTGAGCAAGTTCGACGAACTGGGCCTGACCATCTGCGCCGCGTTCGAGCTGGAGTTCTACCTGATCGACCAGGAGAACGTGAACGGGCGTCCGCAGCCGCCGCGCTCGCCGATCTCCGGCAAACGCCCGCAATCGACCCAGGTCTACCTGATCGACGACCTCGACGAATACGTCGACTGCCTCCAGGACATCCTCGAAGGTGCGAAGGAACAAGGCATTCCCGCCGACGCCATCGTCAAGGAAAGCGCCCCGGCGCAGTTCGAGGTCAACCTGCACCATGTCGCCGACCCGCTGCGGGCCTGTGACTACGCGGTGCTGCTCAAGCGCCTGATCAAGAACATCGCCTACGACCATGAAATGGACACCACCTTCATGGCCAAGCCGTATCCAGGCCAGGCGGGTAATGGTCTGCATGTCCATATCTCGGTGCTGGACAAGGATGGCAAGAACATCTTTACCAGCGAGGATCCCGAGCAGAACGCCGCGCTGCGTCACGCGATCGGCGGTGTGCTCGAGACCCTGCCCGCGTCGATGGCGTTCCTCTGCCCGAACGTCAACTCGTACCGCCGTTTCGGTGCGCAGTTCTATGTGCCGAATGCGCCAAGCTGGGGCCTGGACAACCGCACCGTGGCCCTGCGCGTGCCGACCGGCACCGCCGATGCGGTACGCATCGAGCACCGCGTGGCCGGCGCCGACGCCAACCCGTACCTGCTGATGGCCGCCGTGCTGGCGGGCGTGCATCACGGCCTGACCAACAAGATCGAGCCAAGCAGCCCGGTGGAAGGCAACGCCTACGAACAGGTGGAGCAGAGCCTGCCGAACAACCTGCGCGACGCCCTGCGCGAGCTGGACGACAGCGAGATCCTCAACAAGTACATCGATCCGAAGTACATCGACATCTTCGTCGCGTGCAAGGAGAGTGAACTGGAGGAGTTCGAGCATTCGATCTCGGACCTTGAGTACAACTGGTATCTGCATACCGTGTAACTGAAAACGCCGCCTGAGAAGGCGGCGTTTCTTATGGCCTCATCGCTGCGGTGCGGCGGTCCGACAAGCCAGCTCCCACAGGTTTGGCGGTGCACGCGGTCCTGTGGGAGCTGGCTTGCCAGCGATGGGGCCCTAAAGCCTTACAAAGCTTTTTCGAAGATCTTCGAGTTCCGCTGGTAGTTGTACAGCGAAGCCCGCGCCGCCGGCAGCCTTTCAACCCCGCTCGGCACGAATCCGCGCTCCCTGAACCAGTGCGCCGTCCGGGTCGTCAGGACGAACAGCGTCTTCAACCCCAGCGCCCGCGCTCGTTCCTCGATTCGCTCCAGCAGGTCATCGCCGCGCCCGCCATGGCGATACTCCGGATTGACCGCCAGGCATGCCAGCTCGCCCGCATCGGAATCGGCGATCGGGTACAGCGCCGCACAGGCAATGATGTTGCTTTCGCGCTCCACCACGCTGAACTGCTCGATCTCGCGTTCCAGCACCTCGCGCGAGCGTCGCACCAGAATGCCCTGCTCTTCCAGCGGGCTGATCAGCTCCAGCAGGCCACCAACATCCTCGATCGCCGCTTCGCGCACCACCTCGAACTGCTCCTGGGCGACCAGCGTACCGCCACCGCCACGGGTGAACAGCTCGTTGAGCAGCGCGCCGTTCTCCACGTAGCTGACGATATGACTGCGCGCCACCCCGCCCCGGCAGGCCTCGGCGGCCGCGTCCAGCAGCTCGGCCTGGTAATCGCTGCCAAGACGCTCAAGGTGCGGCGCCACCTGTTGCGGACGGATCTCCTTCACCAGCTTGCCGGAAGCATCCAGCAGCCCCGGCTCGGCGCCGAACAGCAGCAGTTTGTCGGCACCCAGCTCGATGGCCGCCCGGGTAGCGACATCTTCGCAGGCGAGGTTGAAGATCTCGCCGGTCGGCGAATAGCCCAGCGGCGACAGCAGGACAATGGAGCGCTCGTCCAGCAGGCGGCCGATGCCCTTGCGGTCGACCCGGCGTACTTCGCCGGTATGGTGATAATCGACACCCTCGACCACACCGATAGGCCGCGCCGTCACCAGGTTGCCCGAGGCAACGCGCAGGCGCGCGCCCTGCATTGGCGAAGCGGCCATGTCCATCGACAGGCGAGCCTCGATGGCGATACGCAACTGCCCGACCGCATCGATCACGCAATCCAGCGTGGCGGCATCGGTGATGCGCAGGCCGTGGTGGTAGTGCGCGCTCAAGCCGCGGGCGGCCAGGCGGCTTTCGATTTGCGGGCGGGAGCCATGCACCAGCACGAGGCGAACCCCGAGGCTGTGCAGCAGCACGAGATCGTGGACGATATTGCCGAAGTTGGGGTGTTCGACCCCGTCTCCCGGGAGCATGACCACGAAGGTGCAGTCCCGGTGGGCATTGATGTAGGGAGAAGCGTGACGCAGCCAGTTGACGTATTCGGGCATGACCTGAGCCTGTAGAAAGTGAAACAAGGACGGAACGGCACACAGCGCTCGAGGGTTATCGTCGCAGCAGGCAAGACGTCACACGCGTTCTCCTCTGGAAAGAATGGCCGGGCTCAGCGGGCGATGGCCGGGCTGAGACAGTAATGTTCGATCAGTCCACGCAACAGACGCACTGTAGGCTCCAGGCGTGACAGTTCAAGGTACTCACCGGGCTGGTGGGCACAGGCGATATCACCAGGGCCAAGAACCAGGGTCTCGCAGCCCAGGCGCTGAAGATAAGGCGCTTCGGTGCCAAAGGCTACCGCTTCGGCAACATGGCCGGTAAGACGTTCGGCCAGTTGCACCAGCTCGGCATCGGCGCTCTGCTCGAAGGGCGGCACTTCGGGGAACAGCGGCGCATAGTCGATCTTCACCTGGTGCTGCTCGGCCAGCGGCGCCAGCTTGCCGCGAATCGCCGCGCGCAGCACCTGCGGGTCCATGCCCGGCAGCGGGCGCAGGTCGAACTCAAGGGCGCATTGGCCGCAGATCCGGTTGGGGTTGTCGCCGCCATGGATGCAGCCGAAGTTCATGGTCGGCTGCGGCACGCTGAACTGGGCGTTGTGGTATTCGCGCTGCCATTGCTGGCGCAGGTCCATCAGCGCCCCCATCACCTGGTGCATGGCCTCCATCGCGCTGTGGCCGAGGGACGGGTCCGATGAATGACCGCTGCGCCCAAGGATATCGATGCGCTCCATCATCACGCCCTTGTGCAGGCGGATCGGCTTCAGCCCGGTCGGCTCGCCGATCACCGCGGCACGGCCCAGCGGCCGCCCGGCCTCGGCCAGGGCGCGGGCACCGGACATCGAACTCTCCTCGTCACAGGTGGCCAGGATCAGCAGCGGCTGCCTGAACGGCTGGTCCAGCAACGGCCGCACCGCCTCGATGATCAACGGGAAGAAACCCTTCATGTCGCACACGCCCAGGCCGATCCAGCGGTCGCCGTCCTCGCTGAGCTTGAGCGGATCGGTTTTCCACAACTGCGGGTCGTACGGCACGGTGTCGCTGTGCCCGGCCAGGACCAGGCCGCCAGGGCCGCTGCCGAAGCTGGCGAGCAGGTTGAATTTGCCGGGGGTGACTTGCTGGATCTCGCAGGAGAAACCCAGGTCGCCGAGCCAGGTGGCGAGCTGGTCGATCACCGCACGGTTGGACTGGTCAAGGTCGGGCTGGGTACAACTGACCGAAGGCGCTGCGATCAACGCGGCGAACTGGTCCTTGAGCGATGGCAACGGCATGCGCGTTCTCCTGGAAACGGCCCCCATCATAGGGCCATCGGGCTGCATGAATAAACCGTGGGCTGTCGAGTCCTGTACACTGCACGGCCAAGACGTACCCGCCCTTCCAGCCTGGTTACCCGGCAATGAATAAAGAAACCGAAATCAAACTGCGCATCAGCCGCGAAACCCTCGCCGCGCTGCGCGAACACCCGCTGCTGAAAAAGCGCAACAAGTCCGGCTGGCAGCAGCGCGAACTGCTCAACCAGTACTTCGACACCCCGGAGCGCGATTTGTCCGCCGCCAGGGTCGCGCTGCGCCTGCGCCGCGATGGCGATGTGGTGATCCAGACCCTGAAGACCCGCGGCAACAGCGTCGCCGGCCTGTCCGAGCGCAACGAGTTCCAATGGGAGCTGCCCAAGGCCAAGCTGGACCTGAAGAAACTCGACGATACCTGCTGGCCCGAGTCCCTGGCCGGGCTGGACAAGAAAACCATCAAGCCGCTGTTCACCACCGATTTCGTGCGCGAGTTCGCCGATATCGCCTGGGGCCGCGGCAAGTCCAAGGTGGTCATCGAAGCCGCCCTGGACCTCGGCACCGTCAGCGCCGGCAAGCAGAAGGAAGAAATCTGCGAAATGGAACTGGAACTGCGTGAAGGCGAGCCGGAAGCCCTGCTGGAACTGGCCGCCGAGCTGGCCGCGAGCCTGCCGCTGTTCCCCTGCGACATCAGCAAGGCCGAGCGCGGCTACCGTCTGCTCGATCCGTCCAGCTACCAGGTCAACCTGCCGGCGCCCGAGCTGGATCCGGAAATGTCGCTGGACGACGCCTTCTCTGCCCTCGCCTGGCACCTGCTCGCCAGCAGCCAGCGCCTCGCCGAACAATACCAGCACACCGGCCACTGGCGCCTGCTGCAGGACTGGGTGCAGTGCCTAGGTGAGCTCCGCGCCCTGGCCAGCAGCCTCGGCCAGGCGGCGCCGCGTGCAACCACCCGTGAACTGCGCAGCCGCCTCGACGCCCTGCTGGAAGACTGGCGCACCCTGGTGCTGGCCGGCAACGACGACGAAGACGTGCGCCGTGCCGCCCCCGAGCAGTTCGCCGATGAGCTGCTCGACACGCGCTGGGGCCAGTTCTCCCTGGACACTTCGCGCTGGCTGATCGCCCACGGCTGGACCGCCGAGCGCAACAAGCGCGGCGAGCGCCAGGGTGCCGCCGCGCTGGCCAACTGGCTGGCCGTAGAACTGGGTGACGAGGCCAAGGCCCTGCAACTGCCGCTGTACCAGCAGCAGCCGGAAGACCTGGCCGAGCAGTTGCCCCGCATCGAGCGCCTGCTGGCCTGGCTGCACTACGCGCGCGACGTATTGCTGGAAGCGCCGGAGCTGGACCGCCTGTACGGCGAGCTGAGCAAGTTGCAACAACTGGCCAACCAGCCAATCAGCGACGAAATCCTCGACGCTCGTGTCCAGCAGGCGTTCGCCGTGGCCCAGAGCCGTGGCTGGAAGCACCTGGTACGCAAGTAAGCCGATTCCTCGCGGGCGGGCACCGTTACCTGCCCGCGAGGACGCTCAACGGATGACCGGCAGGCTGGTGGTGGACTTGATCTCCGACAGCGCAACGGTCGAGTTGACCTCCTGGATCCCCGGGACCATCGACAGTTTCTCGAAGAAAAACCGCTCGTACGCCTCGATATCGGGGGTGACGATGCGCAGCAGAAAATCCACCGCGCCCATCAGCACATAACACTCCAGCACCTCCGGAAAACCGCGGATCGCTTCGGTGAACTCGGCGAAGTTGGAGCGGCCGTGCGCGTTGAGCTTCACCTCGGCGAAGATCTGCGTGTTGAGGCCGATCTTCTTGCGATCCAGCAGGGTCACCTGGGCACGGATAACGCCCTCCTCCTTCAACCGCTGAATTCTTCTCCAGCACGGCGATTGCGACAGCCCCACCTTCTCCGCCACCTGCGCGCTGGATAGCGAGGCATCGTCCTGCAGGACGGCCAGAATGCGGCGGTCGTACGCGTCCAGATCGCTGGGCATTATTTTTCCTCGCTATCGCCATTCAACAGATTGAACAATTCGTAAAAAAGTCATTGCGCCTCATGATAGGCAAATAATCTCCACTTCGCCGTGCAAAGATTCCTTCACCGCTATCGGAGGATTCTCATGACCGCTCTCGAACGCCCTGACCACTTCGCCTTACCCCGGCAGCAAGATGCCGACGGCATCGGCGGCGAAAACAACAAGGTGCGCTACCACTACGAACTGCAGGTCGAGCCGGAGTCCGACAGCCTTTGCCGAATCCTTAACCTGTTCGCCTTGCAATGCCTGTTGCCCCATGGCGTGCAGATGCAGCAGCAGGCCGATCTGCTGCGGGTGGACATCGCCATCGATGGCTTGAGCTGGCACCGTGCCCAGTTGATCGCGGAGAAGATGCGCAACCTGATCTGTGTGTGCGAAGTCGTACTGCGCACCGCACTGCTCAACAGCGAAAGCCGGGGAAAGATCCAGCAACGCTTCTGAAGCGGCAGAGCGCCCGGCGCGGTCTAGCCTTGGCAATTTCTCCATTGCACAAGGACGTCGCCAATGGATCGCCACTTGGAGCTTTTCCCCTTACTGGACAGCCTGGTTGCCCAGCGCCGGATCAGCAGTGAATCCCGCCAGCGTTTCAGCCACGAGACCCCGGGTGAACACCCGCTCGAAAGCATCGCCCGCGAGCATCTGGACGATCTGCACCGACCGGGCCACAGCCTCGATCTGGACAGCCTCTGCCAGTGGCTGGCGCAGCAGGCCGGGCAACCCTTCCTGCGCCTCGATCCGCTGGGCATCGACCTGCCCGGCATGACCGGCCTGATGTCTGCGGCCTTCGCCCGCCGCCATGGGATCCTGGCGGTGGCGCAGAGTGCCGACAGCGTTACCGTGGCCAGCGCCGAGCCGTGGGTCTGCTCGTGGGAGGCGGACCTGGCCCGGGTGCTCAAGCGCCGGGTGGTACGGGTGGTAGCCAGCCCGCTGCGGATTCGCCAGATCAGCCAAGATTTCTTCCGCCTCGCCCGCTCGGTCAGCGGCGCCAGCCAACTGGAGGCTGCGCCCCCGGTCAGCGGCAACCTGGAGCAATTGCTGGAACTGGGCGACGGCGAGCCGGAGGCCGATGACGCGCATATCGTCAGCATCGTCGACTGGCTGCTGCAATACGCCTTCGAGCAACGCGCCAGCGATATCCATCTGGAACCGCGCCGTGACCAGGGCCGGCTGCGCCTGCGCATCGACGGCGTACTGCACGATGCCTATCCCTTCCCGCCGACGGTGACCCTGGCCATCACCAGCCGCCTGAAAAACCTGGGGCGGATGAACGTCGCGGAAAAACGCCGCCCTCAGGATGGCCGGATCAAGACCCGCAGCCCGGCCGGCGATGAGGTCGAACTGCGCCTTTCGACCCTGCCCACCACCTTTGGCGAAAAGCTGGTCGTGCGCATTTTCGACCCGCAACTGCTGCGCTTGGACAACCGCGCCCTGGGCTTCGACGGCCCCGAGCTGGATCGCTGGCAACGCATGCTGCACAGGCCAAACGGCATTATCCTGGTCACCGGTCCGACCGGCTCGGGCAAGACCAGCACCCTCTACAACGCGCTCAAGGAACTGGCTACGCCAGAAGTCAACGTCTGCACCCTGGAGGACCCGATAGAAATGATCGAGCCGGCGTTCAACCAGACCCAGGTGCAGCCGGGCATTGGTCTGGATTTCGCCAATGGCGTGCGCGCGTTGTTGCGACAGGATCCGGACATCATCATGGTGGGCGAGATTCGCGACCTTGAGACGGCGCAAGTCGCGATCCAGGCCGCGTTGACCGGACATCTGGTGCTGTCGAGCCTGCACACCAACGATGCCTGCTCGGCGATCGGACGGTTGCTGGAGTTGGGTGTTGCGCATTATTTGATCAAGGCGACGCTGGTGGGCGTGCTGGCACAGCGACTGGTGCGAACCTTGTGTCCGGCGTGCAGCACAGCGCAGGGTGCGGTGGGTTGCCGGGAATGCCGGCAGACCGGCTATCGCGGGCGCACCGGCGTGTTCGAGGTGCTGGAACTGAACGAACGGCTAGGCGGGTTGATCGGGCCTGAATGCGATATCCACGCATTGAGGACGCTGGCCCGCAGCGAAGCGATGGACGGGCTGCGGGAGAATGGAATGAGGAAGGTTGCGGCCGGGGTCACGACCCAGGAGGAGATCGACCTGATTTCGTGTAGTGCTGCTGATGGCCTCATCGCTGGCAAGCCAGCTCCCACAGGTGTGGGAGCTGGCTTGCCAGCGATGAGGCCCTGAAGAACAACAGACGTCTCAGCGGTAATCCTCCACCGGCACACAGGCACAGAACAGATTCCGGTCCCCATACACATTGTCCACCCGGTTCACCGCCGGCCAGTACTTGTGTGCCCGGGCGTGAGCGCTCGGCGCCACGGCCTGCTCAAGGCTGTACGGCCTGTCCCATGTGCCCAGCACATCGGCCAGGGTATGCGGCGCACGCTTGAGCGGGTTGTCCTCCGCTGGCCAATGACCGTTCTGCACCTCGGCGATCTCCGCGCGGATGCTCAACATGGCCTCGACGAAGCGATCCAGCTCCGCCTTTGGCTCGCTTTCGGTAGGCTCGACCATCAAGGTGCCCGGCACCGGGAACGACATGGTCGGCGCGTGGAAGCCATAGTCCATCAGGCGCTTGGCCACATCCTCCTCGCTGATGCCGGTCTGCGCCTTGAGCGGACGCAGATCGAGGATGCATTCATGCGCGACCCGCTCGTTGCGCCCGCGATAGAGCACCGGGAACGCCCCGCCCAGACGCTCGGCCAGGTAGTTGGCAGAAAGGATCGCCACCTCGCTGGCATCCGCCAGTTGCGGCCCCATCATGGTGATGTACATCCAGCTGATCGGCAGGATGCTCGCGCTGCCCCAAGGTGCGGCGCTGACCGCCGTGTTCTGCGGATCCGGCCCCGGCAGCGGAATCACCGGGTGGCTCGCCACAAAGGGCGCCAGGTGCGCGCGCACGCCGATCGGGCCCATGCCCGGGCCGCCGCCGCCATGGGGAATGCAGAAGGTCTTGTGCAGGTTCATGTGCGACACATCGGCGCCGATATCCGCCGGCCGCGCCAGCCCCACCTGGGCATTGAGGTTGGCGCCGTCCATGTAGACCTGGCCGCCATGCCTGTGGATAACCTCGCAGATCTCGCTGATGCCCTCCTCGTAGACGCCATGGGTCGAGGGGTAAGTGGCCATCAGGCAGGACAGCCGCTCACCCGCCTCCTTGGCTTTGAGCTTGAGGTCTTCCAGATCCACGTTGCCGGCACTATCGCAGGCCACGATCACCACCTGCATGCCGGCCATCTGCGCCGAAGCCGGGTTGGTGCCATGGGCCGAGGCCGGGATCAGGCAAATATCGCGCTGCCCTTGCTGGCGGCTGCGGTGGTACTTGCTGATCGCCAGCAACCCGGCGTACTCGCCCTGGGCGCCGGAGTTGGGCTGCATGCAGATGGCATCGAAACCGGTGATCGCGCAGAGCCAGCCTTCCAGCTCGTCGATCATGGCCTTGTAGCCGGTCGCCTGTTCCACCGGCGCGAAGGGATGCAACTCAGCAAAACCGGGCCAGGTGATGGGGATCATTTCGCTGCTGGCATTGAGCTTCATGGTGCAGGAGCCCAGCGGGATCATCGACTGGTTCAGTGCCAGATCCTTGTTTTCCAGTTGCTTGAGATAGCGCAGCATCTCGGTTTCGCTGTGGTGCAGGTTGAACACCGGGTGGGTCAGGTAATCCGAGCGACGCAACAGTTCATCCGGGATACCGGCAGGCAGGTCTTCGCCGTCCAGCCCGGAGATGTCCAGGCCATGATCGACACCGAGGAACAGGTCGAACAGGCGCAGCACCGTGCTTTCATCGCAGGTTTCGTCGAGCGCCACGCCCAGTTGGCCGCGCCCGAGGATACGCAGGTTGATCCGCGCCGCCTCGGCACTCTGGATGATCGAGGTCTGGCTGCCACCGACCTCCAGGGTCAGGGTGTCGAAGAAGTGCTGGTTGAGGCGTTTGACGCCGTTACGCTCCAGCCCGGCCGCAAGAATGGTGGTCAGCCGGTGGACCCGCTGGGCAATCCGGCGCAGCCCGTCGGGTCCGTGATAGACGGCGTAGAAACCAGCGATGTTGGCCAGCAGCACCTGGGCGGTGCAGATGTTCGAGTTGGCTTTCTCGCGACGGATATGCTGCTCGCGGGTCTGCAGGGCCATGCGCAATGCCAGGTTGCCCCGGGCATCCTTGGACACACCGATGATGCGCCCGGGCATGGCCCGCTTGAACTCGTCGCGACAGGCGAAATACGCCGCATGCGGCCCGCCATAACCCATGGGCACGCCGAAGCGCTGGGAAGAGCCGAGCACCACGTCGGCGCCCTGCTCGCCCGGCGGGGTCAACAGTACGAGGCTGAGCAGGTCGGCAGCCACGCAGGCGATGGCCTGCTGGCTATGCAGGTGCTGGATGGCGGGACGCAGGTCATGCACAGCGCCATGGGTGTCGGGGTACTGCAGCAAGGCGCCGAACACCTCATGCTGGTCGAGGTTGGCCAGCGAGTCGATCACCAGCTCGAAACCGAAGCCCTCGGCACGGGTCTGCAGCACCGAGAGGGTCTGTGGATGGCAGTGCTCGTCGGCGAAGAAACGGTTGCTGCGGGATTTCGTCACCCGCCTGGCCAGGGCCATGGCTTCGCCGGCGGCAGTGGCCTCATCCAGCAGCGAGGCGTTGGCCAGGTCGAGGCCGGTGAGATCGATGACCATCTGCTGATAGTTCAGCAGCGCTTCCAGGCGGCCTTGGGCGATTTCCGGCTGGTAAGGCGTGTAGGCGGTGTACCAGCCCGGATTTTCCAGGACGTTGCGCAGAATGACCGTCGGTGTGCGGGTCGCGTGGTAGCCCATGCCGATCAGGCTGGTCCAGCGCTGGTTCTGCTCGGCATACCCGCGCAGGCGCTCGAGCGCGGCCTGTTCATCCAGGGCGGGCGGCAGGTCCAGCGGACGGTTGAAGCGGATGCCGGGCGGCACGGTCTGCTCGATCAGCTCGGTACGGCTGGCGACGCCAAGCACTTCGAGCATGGCTTGCTGCTCGGCCGCGTCGGGACCGAGATGGCGGCGCAGGAACGGATTGGGGTCGTGCAGTTGGCTCAGGGATGGCAACAGGGACATGGCAGCTCTCTCTTCCTAGGCTCTGTAGGAAAAGCCTTGATACTCGTTCATGCTGCGTTGAAAACAGCCTCGGAATGCTCATGTACTCCAGTACACTCCGCTTCCTCGGCTGTTTTCGCCTTGCCTGACCTTCGTCTCAACGCTTTTCGTACAGAGCCTTGACCAAGCCCCGATGGGTGTCGGGGCCATTAGAGTCTAGGAAGGGATTGCCGATCGTGCGGGAAAAACTGCGGCGGGCTTACTCGCCGATGGACTTGGCGTATTCCGCGGCGCTCAGCAGCTTGTCCAGTTCGGACTTGTCCGATGGCTTCAGCTTGAAGAACCAGGATTCGTAGACTTCTTCGTTGACCAGCTCCGGGCTATCGCGCACTTCATCGTTGACGGCGATGACTTCGCCGCCGACCGGCGAGTAGATATCCGAGGCCGCCTTGACCGACTCGACCACGCCGGACGCATCGCCTTGAGCGAAGACGCTGCCGACTTCAGGCAGTTCGACGAAGACCACGTCACCCAGGGCTTCCTGGGCATGGTCACTGATACCGACAGTCACGGTGCCATCGGCTTCCAGGCGGGCCCACTCGTGGCTTTCGGCGTAACGCAGGTCGGCAGGGATTTTGCTCATTGTGTTGTTCCTCAACAGGGAGTCAGCGGACGGCCCGCCGGAATTAATTTAGATCAGGATTCGGCCATGGCGAACGAAGGTCGGCTTGACCACCCTCACCGGATACCACTTGCCACGGATTTCCACTTCAGCGCGGTCCGCAGTGGCCATGGGCAGGCGTGCCAGAGCGATTGCCTTGCTCAGCGTAGGCGAGAAACTACCACTGGTGATCTCTCCTTCGCCAATTTCCGCGACTCGCACGACCTGGTGGGCGCGTAGTACACCACGCTCCTCAAGGACCAGTCCGACAAGTTTCTGGGAAACGCCTTGTGCCTTTTCGGCATTCAGCGCCGCGCGCCCGATGAAATCGCGCTCGGCAGGCTCCCAGGCGATGCTCCAGGCCAGGTTCGAGGTCAAGGGCGAATGCCCTTCGTCCATGTCGTTGCCGTACAGGTTCATGCCGGCCTCGAGACGCAGGGTATCGCGGGCACCGAGGCCACTCGGAGCGATGCCGGCGCCGACCAGGTCGTTGAAGAAGGCCGGTGCCTGCAGTGCAGGGAGGATGATTTCCAGGCCGTCCTCACCGGTATAGCCGGTGCGGGCGATGAACCAATCGCCTTCGAAATGGGCTTCGAAAGGCTTGAGATCGCGGATCAGGGCAGCGCGGGAGGCGCTGAGCAATTCGGCGACCTTTTCCCGCGCCTGCGGGCCCTGGATGGCGAGGATCGCCAGTTCCGGACGCTCGCGGAACTGCACTTCGAAACCGCTGCGGCGGGATTCGAGCCAGGCCAGGTCCTTGTCGCGGGTGGCGGCGTTGACCACCAGCCGGTAGCCATCATCGAGGCGATAGACGATCAGGTCGTCGATCACCCCGCCTTCGTCATTGAGCAGGGGGCTATAGAGGGCCTTGCCGGGCACATCGAGGCGGGCCACGTCATTGGCCAGCAGGTGCCGCAGCCAGACGCTGGCATCAAGGCCAGCGATATCGATGACGGTCATGTGCGACACGTCGAACACCCCGCAATCGCGGCGCACCTGATGGTGTTCCTCGACCTGCGAGCCGTAATGCAGGGGCATGTCCCACCCGCCAAAATCGACCATCTTGGCGCCAAGCGCCAGGTGCAGGTCATACAGAGGCGTACGCTGTCCCATGGGTTTCTCCTTCCGGGCGTGGCGAAGCTACGGCTGAGGGCAGCGTTCCGGCTACCCGGTCGTGGACCGGCCGCAGCGAATGCCGCGCATTGTATCCGCAAGGAGGCCGGGTGGCATCCGTCAGTGACTCTGACCCGGATGACGCGCGGAGCGCCGTATCAGACCGATGACCGGCAACAGGCCGACCAGCACCAGGGTCAGGGCTGGCAGCGAGGCCCGCGCCCACTCGCCTTCGCTGGTCATTTCGAATACCCGCACCGCCAGGGTGTCCCAGCCGAACGGACGCATCAGCAGGGTCGCCGGCATTTCCTTGAGCACATCGACGAAGACCAGCAAGGCTGCGCTGAGGGCGCCTGGCACCAGCAAGGGGAGATACACCTTGAAAAACAACCTGGGGCCACTGACGCCCAGGCTGCGCGAGGCCTCCGGCAGTGACGGACGGATGCGGCCCAGGCTGTTTTCCAGCGGCCCGTAGGCCACGGCGATGAAGCGCACCAGGTAGGCCAGCAACAAGGCCGAAAGACTGCCCAGCAACAAGGGCTTGCCCGCCCCGCCGAGCCAGCCGGACAGCGGGATCACCAGCTCGCGGTCGAGGTAACTGAATGCCAGCATGATCGCCACCGCCAGCACCGAGCCGGGCAATGCATAACCAAGGTTGGCCAGGCTGACCCCGGCACGGATCGCCGGGGCCGAGGACTGACGGCGGGCGAAGGCCAGGACCAGGGCAACGCAGACGGTGATCAGCGCCGCCGCCGCACCCAGGTAGAGGGTATGCAGGATCAACGCGGTATAGCGCTCATCGAGGTCGAAACGGCCACGCTGCCAGAACCAGGCCAGCAGTTGCAGCATCGGCGCGACGAAGGCGCAGGCGAACACCAGCAGGCACCAGGCGCTGGCGGCAGCGGCCTTGATACCGCGCAGGTGATACAGCGCCTTGCCGCGCGGTCGTTCGTTGCTGCTGCGCACGGCGCCACGGGCACGCCGTTCGCCGTAAAGCACCAGCATCACCGCGAGCAGCAGCAGGCTGGCCAGTTGCGCCGCACTGGAGAGGCTGAAGAAGCCATACCAGGTCTTGTAGATGGCGGTGGTGAAGGTGTCGAAATTGAACACCGAAACGGCACCGAAATCCGCCAGGGTTTCCATCAGCGCCAGGGCAAGGCCAGCCAGGATCGCCGGGCGCGCCATCGGCAGTCCAACGCGCCAGAACGCCTGCAACGGCGATTGCCCCAGCACCCGTGCGGCCTCCATCAGGCCCTTGCCCTGGGCCAGGAAGGCATTGCGCGCGAGCAGGTAGACGTAGGGATAGAACACCAGCACCAGCACGACGATCACCCCGCCGGTGGAACGCACCCGCGGCAAGCGCATCGGCCCGAACCACTCGCGCAGCAGGGTCTGTACCGGTCCGGAGAAGTCCAGCAGGCCGACGAAGACGAACGCCAGCACATAAGCGGGAATGGCGAAGGGCAGCATCAGCGCCCAGTCCAGCCAGCGCCGTCCGGGAAACTCGCAGAGGCTGGTGAGCCAGGCGAGGCTGACGCCCAGCACGGTGACACCAAGGCCGACGCCCACCACCAGGGTCAAGGTATTGCCCAGCAAGCGGCTCATCTGGGTATCGAGCAGGTGCGACCAGATCTGCAGGTCGATGCTCTGCCACGACAACACGAGCACGCTCAGGGGCAGCATCACCAGCGCAGCGATGGCGAAGACCAGGGGGTACCAGCGGCGTTGGGTGGGGCGGGACAAGGGGCGGGATCTCAGGGATGTGGTGTTTTTCAGGGCCCTATCGCTGGCAAGCCAGCGATGAGGGCCTCAAGGACCCAGCAAGAATAAGGGCTGAACCTCAGTTCCAGCCAGCCCGGTCCATCAAGCGAATCGCCTCGGCCTGGCGCTTGCCCGCCACTTCCACCGGCAGGTCATCAGCCTTGAAGCTGCCCCAGGCCGCCACTTCCTCGGACGGAGCGACTTTCGGGTTGGCCGGGAATTCCTGGTTGATGCCGGCGAACATCTTCTGCGCTTCCTCGCCAGTCATCCACTCCACCAGCTTCTTCGCCGCTTCCGGGTGCGGCGCATGCTTGGTCAGGCCGATGCCGGACAGGTTGACGTGCACGCCACGGTCACCCTGGTTGGGCCAGAACAGCTTGACCGGCAGTTTCGGGTCGGCCTGGTGCAGGCGACCGTAGTAGTAGGTGTTGACGATGCCCACGTCGCACTGGCCGGCGGCAATGGCGTTGATCACCGCGTTGTCGTCGGAGAACACGTCGGTGGACAGGTTATTGACCCAGCCCTTGACCAGCTCTTCGGTCCTGGCCTCGCCATGGGTCTCGATCATGGTGGCGGTCAGCGACTGGTTGTAGACCTTCTTCGCCGTGCGCAGGCACAGGCGGCCTTCCCATTGCTTGTCGGCCAGCGCTTCGTAGGTGGTCAGTTCGCCAGGCTTGACTCGCTCGGTGGAGTAGACGATGGTCCGCGCGCGCAGGCTCAGGCCGGTCCATTCATGGGAAGACGCGCGGTACTTCTGTGGAATGTTGGCATCGATCACATCGGACCTGATCGGCTGCAGGATGCCCATCTGCTCGGCCTGCCAGAGGTTGCCGGCATCGACGGTGAGCAGCAGGTCGGCCACGCCGTTCTCGCCCTCGGCCTTGATCCGCTGCATCAGCGGGGCTTCCTTGTCGGTGATGAACTTGATCTTCACCCCTGTCTTGGCGGTGTAGGCGTCGAATACCGGCTTGATCAGTTCATCGATGCGCGAGGAGTACACCACCACTTCGTCCGCCGCTTGGGCAGCTCCGCCGAACAGGGTGAGGGTCAGGGCGGCCAGTAAATGCTTGCGTGGCGACATCGGTTGCGCTCCTCGGTAGCGGAATGAGGCGCAAATGGTAGTTAATGTCATTTGCCATCACAAACCCAAGGCCAGACCGAGGAGTTACCAGATGTTGCGAAGGCGTCAGGCCCTGGCCAGGTCCGGCAGGTCACCGCTCAGGCCCAGCGCCTGACGGACGAACACGGCCTTGGCTTCCGGCATCTGCTCGACCCATTTCAGTCCGCTGTTGCGCAGCCAGCGCAGCGGCAGCGGGTCAGCCTGGAACAGGCGCTCGAAACCTTCCATCGCGGCCATCAGCGCAAGGTTGTGCGGCATGCGCCTGCGCTCGAAACGGCTCAGCACGCGGACATCGGCCAGGCGTTCACCGCGCTCGTGGGCATGCTGCAACACCTCGGCGAGCACCGCAGCATCGAGGAAGCCCAGGTTGACGCCCTGGCCCGCCAGCGGATGGATGGTGTGGGCGGCATCGCCGATCAGCGCCAGGCCTTCGGCGACATAGCGCTTGGCGTGGCGTTGGCGCAGCGGCACGCACAGCCTTGGATCGGCATGCAGCACCGAGCCCAGCCGGCCTTCGAAGGCCCGTTCCAGTTCGGCGCAGAACTCGCTGTCCGGCAGTGCCATCAGGCGCACGGATTGCTCCGGCGTGGTCGACCAGACGATCGAGCACCAGTCCTGCCGGCCGTCGCGCAGCAGCGGCAGGAAGGCCAGCGGCCCTTCATCGGTGAAGCGCTGCCAGGCCGTGGCCAGGTGCGGCTTGTCGCACTGCACGCTGGTAACAATGGCGTGGTGCAGATAATCCCATTCACGGGTTTCGCAGCCAGTGAGGCGGCGCACGGCGGAGTTGGCGCCATCGGCGGCGATCACCAACGGCGCACGAAGGTTGCGGCCATCGGCGAGGGTCAGCAGCCACTCGTCACCGGAGCGGCGCATGCGCTCCAGGCGAGCATTGGGCAGCAGGCCGATTTCGCTGTCGTGCAGGCGCTCCAGCAGACCGTCCTGGACCACTCGGTTCTCGACGATATGCCCGAGCACCTCGGCATGCACGCTGGCCGCCGAGAAGTGGATCTGCCCAGTGCCGCTACCGTCCCAGACGTGCATGTCGGAATACGGGCTCAGGCGCCGTCCGCTGATGCCCTGCCAGGCGCCGAGGCGTTCGAGGATGCGCTGGCTGGCGGCCGACAGGGCGCTGACCCGCGGTTCGAAAGGTGCTTCGTCATCGAAGCGCTGCACCGACAGCGGACTGCCATCGATCAGGAGGATTTCTAGGCCGCTGTGCTGCAACGCCAGGGCCAGGGCGCTGCCGACCATACCGGCACCGACAATCAACAGATCCGCGCGCATGTCCATGCTTCAAGCCTGTTCCGGGTAATAGAAAGAGAGGGTCATGCCTTGCCCTGAAGATCAGGACGGGTGCCCAGGCCCATGGCCTGGCGGGCGAACCAGCGCTTGGCCGGCGGCAGCAGGTCGAGGCCGAGCAGGCCCAGGTTGCGTCCGGTGGCGACCAATGGCTGGGCAGTACCGAACAGCCGGGTGACCTTGTCGGAAAAGCCGACGGTCAGGTCCTGGTCCAGGCGCTGGCGCTCGCGGTAGGCATTCAGGGTAGCGAGATCGCCCGGGGTGTCTGGGCCGGCGAGCAGGCCATCGGCCAGCGACTGCACATCGCGCAGCGACAGGTTGAAGCCCTGCCCGGCAATCGGATGCAGGCTGTGGGCAGCGTTGCCGAGCACAACAAGGTGTGGACGGACCTGCTCCTGCGCCTCGATCAGCGCCAGCGGATACAGGTGCCGGGCCCCGACCTGGCGCAAGGCGCCGAGGCGATAACCGAAGACGCCCTGCAGTTCATCGAGGAAGCTGCGTTCGTCCAGTTCGGCCAGGCGCCTGGCGTCCATCCCGGCACGGGTCCAGACCAGCGCACAACGGTTTTCCGGCAGCGGCAGCAGGGCCATCGGGCCGTCATCGGTGAAGCGCTCGAAGGCCTGGCCGCAATGGGCTTCGCCCGGAGTGATATTGGCGATCAGCGCGCTCTGGTGGTACGGGCGCTGGTTGACGTGGATCCCCAGTTGCTCGCGCAGGCCGGAGCGGCCGCCATCGGCGAGCACCGCCAGGTCGCAATCGACCTGGGTTTCGTCATTCAGGGAAAGACGATAGCCGTCGCCAAGGGGCTGCATGGCGGTGACTTCCGCCGGGCAGCGCCAGCTCACCACTTCGCTATCGAGGCCCTGCCACAGGCATTGGCCGAGCCAGGCGTTTTCCACCACGTAACCCAGCGCCGGCACGCCTTCTTCGATGGCATCGAGGCGGGTCGCGCCAAAGCGCCCGCGATCGGACACCTGGATCTGCCGGATCGGCTCGGCACGCCGGGAGATGCCCTGCCACAGGCCCAGGCGCTCATAGATCTGCCGGGTGCCGAAGGACAGCGCCGAAGAACGCGCGTCATAGCTGGGCTGGAAACTGTCGCCCGGGGCGAAGGGCTCGATCAGCAGGATCTTCCAGCCACGAGCCCGGGCACCGGCCTGCAGGGCCAGGGCGAGGCTGGCACCGACCAGGCCACCGCCGATGATCGCCAGATTGAACCTGCTCATGCGACCTGGCTTCGTGCAGCGGCCATCAAGGCTTCGATTTCGGCGACCGTCTTCGGCACGCCGGAGGTCAGGATTTCACAGCCGGTCCTGGTTACCACTACGTCATCCTCGATTCGGACACCGATGCCGCGCCATTTCTTCGCGACATTCGGGTTGTCCGCAGCAATGTAGATACCCGGTTCGACCGTCAGGGCCATGCCGGGTTCGAGCACGCGCCACTGGCCGCCGACCTTGTATTCGCCGACATCATGCACATCCATGCCCAGCCAGTGTCCGGCACGGTGCATGTAGAAGGCCCGGTAGGCCTCGGTTTCGATCAGTTCGTCGACCGCGCCCTTGAGCAGGCCCAGTTCGACCAGGCCCGCGGTAATCACCCGAACGGTCGCCTCGTGGGCCTGGTTCCAGTGCTTGCCAGGGGCGATTTCGGCAAAGGCCGCTTCCTGCGACCTGAGCACCAGCTCGTAGATCGCCTTCTGCTCGGCCGAGAACACGCCGCTGACCGGGAAGGTGCGGGTGATGTCGCTGGCGTAGCAGTCGATCTCGCAACCGGCATCGATCAGCACCAGGTCGCCGTCCTTCAGGGGCGCATCGTTTTCCTGGTAGTGGAGGATGCAACCGTTGCGCCCGGCGGCGACGATGGAGCCATAGGCCGCCATCTTCGCCCCGCCCTTGCGGAACTCGTAGTCCAGCTCGGCTTCGAGGCTGTATTCGTGCAGGCCGGCACGGCAGGCTTGCATGGCGCGAACGTGGGCCCGAGCGGAAATCGCTGCAGCCTCGCGCATGACCTTCACTTCCGCCGCCGATTTATACAGGCGCATGTCGTGCAGCAGATGATCCAGGGCAACGAATTCGTTCGGCGGCTGCGCGCCCATGCGCGCCTTGGAACGGATCACGTTGATCCACTCCATCAGCCGACGGTCGAACTCGGCGTTGCTGCCCATGGCCGAGTAGACCCGGTCACGGCCTTCGATCAGGCCGGGGAGAATGTCGTCGATATCGCTGATGGGGAAGGCGTCGTCGGCACCGAAGTCGCGGATCGCGCCTTCCTGGCCGGCGCGCAGGCCGTCCCACTGCTCCCGCTCGGCATTGCGCTCGCGGCAGAACAGCACGTATTCGCCGTGCTCGCGCCCGGGGATCAGGGCAATCACCGCTTCCGGCTCGGGAAAACCGCTGAGGTACTGGAAATCGCTGTCCTGGCGGTAAAGGTATTCGACATCACGGTTGCGGATGGCAACCGCGGCCGCCGGCAGGATGGCGATGCTGTTGGGTTCCATCTGCGCCATCAGCGCCTTGCGGCGCCGGGCGTATTCCGCTTTCGGGATATGGGTGACTGCCACGGGGAACCCCTGTTCGGCCTCAGTGCAAGGAAGGTTTGGCGGCGGCGGCGACCGGCTTGGCCAGCTCCGTGTAGAGCAGCAGCGGCGCGACACGCAGGTATTCCATTACTTCCATATAGTCGCTTTCGCCGTCGTCGGACTCTTCCAGGGCGTCCTGGACTTGCGAAATGGCGGTGAGGTCCTGCAGCACTTCCCTGGCTTCGTCGCTCAGGTCCTTGCCGCCGGCATTCAGGCCGAAACCGGCAAGGAAGCCCTGGCACCACTGGCCCAGGGCGCCTGCACGTTCGCTCAGTGGCTGCTCGTCGCCGGGCAGGAGCAGGACGATGGTGATGTCTTCGCCGGTCAGTTCGCCCTTGACCATCTCCTGGAGACCGATCAAAGCGTTGCGAACGTTGTCTACCGGTTCGGTTTCCAGCAGGTGGGCCGCATCGGCCAGCCAGGCGTCGGCATCGAAGCCGGCACCGGCGCAACTGCGGCCGAGCAGCAGGCCATGCAGCTCGGCGGGGGAAACGGGGTGGCCGTTGCTGCTGAGCAGGCTGGCGAAGGCGGTGTACGGCGATTGGGTATTGGACATGGCAACTAGGCGCCAGACGGCGCAATGACTAGAATGAAGGCCTTGTATCCTAGCACCGGCAGGCGCGCCAAGACCATCGAAGCGGGTAAACCCGGCCAGTGGCGGACGTGGGTACGAAGCGGTCACGGCCAGACGAATCGAGTGGCGAGCAATGCAAGAAGACGAGCTGCAAACGCTGAAGAGCCGTCTCGAACTGCTGATCGAGCGGGTCGAGCAACTAAAACGGCAAAACGCACTCCTATCCGTGCAGGAGAAGTCCTGGCGCGAGGAGCGCGCCCACCTCATCGAAAAAAACGAAATCGCGCGACAGAAAGTCGAATCGATGATTTCGCGGCTCAAGGCCCTGGAGCAAGACTCATGAGTTCACCGAACAATGTCACCGTGCAGATACTCGACAAAGAGTATTCGATCATCTGTCCGCCGGAAGAGCGCAGCAACCTGATCAGTGCCGCCCGCTACCTCGACGGCAAGATGCGCGAGATCCGCAGCAGCGGCAAAGTCATCGGCGCCGACCGCATCGCGGTGATGGCCGCGTTGAACATCACCCACGACCTGCTGCACAACCAGGAGCGTCCCGACGCCCAGAGCGGCGGTGCCACCCGCGAGCAGGTGCGCGAGCTGCTGGACCGCGTGGATCAAGCCCTGGCCGACGACTCGGATACAAAAAGCAACTAACTTTCTGTATACTCCGCCCCACTCCCTGGAGTGCTTGCCAGTCGGTCATGTCCCTGAGCCGATACGCACAACCACGGGGGTTGCACGTGGGGCCGGTGTGCATGTCCGCTTGACGGAAAGCCTTAACGCCTCCTGCAATCTCCACCTTGAACTTTCGGGTTCAAGGGCTACACCGACAGCGGTTCGTCGGGGAGCCTGCTTTCTTTGCCTGCGCACCTTACTTCCTCCGCGCAGGCATCCCTAGGGATCGCCCGTGCCATGACCGACACCGCGTCGCTGACCCGCCCCCAACTTCGCCGCCTGCTTCGCAATGCCCGCCGCGCCCTGACGCCGGCCGAGCAACGCCGCGCCGCTCGCGGCCTGTACCGGCAACTGGCGCAGCATCCGCTGTTCCGCCGTGCCCGGCATATCGCTCTGTACCTGCCCAACGACAGCGAGATCGACCCGCGCTTGTTGCTGCGCGAGGCCCAGCGCCGTGGCAAGTGCACCTACCTGCCGGTGCTGCATGCCTGGCCGCGGACCAAGATGGCCTTCCAGCGCTTCGAACACGGGGAAAAACTGCGCCCCAACCGCTTCCGCATTCCCGAGCCGACTATCAGCCTCGCACGGCAACGCCCGGTCTGGGCGCTGGACCTGATCCTGCTGCCGCTGGTGGGATTCGATGAACTGGGCGGGCGCCTGGGAATGGGCGGTGGCTTCTATGACCGCAGCCTGGCCTATCAGGGTCGTCGCAAGGCCTGGAAGAAACCCTTGCTGCTGGGGCTGGCACATGAATGCCAGAAAGTGGAGCGTCTGGCGCAGGCCAGCTGGGACGTTCCGCTACAGGGAACGGTATCGGACAAAGGCTGGTACCTGGCGCGCTGAATCAGCGCTGGACCTGGGCCTGGGCTTGCGCAGGAACGACCGGCATCTGGTAGGCAGCGTCGGCCTTGCGCTCCCAGAAGCTCTGGGCGTAACCGGTGGTGACCACGCCAAGACCGAACACGAAGACGAGTACCCAGAACAAATCCGGTTTGCGATTCATCGATTGCCCCCCTCAGGCAAACTCATCACGATGTCCGCAGCGGTTCTTGTTATAAGCCGTGCAGCAGCGTCAAGCTGAAAAAATTTGGCGCATTTTCCGACAACGCGCGTCTGCACGCAAACCTTGACGTCAACCAGTCGTCGGTTTGATGCAACAGGTTGTTTCAAAGCAAACAGGTAACGAATCCATGGCGTATTGGCTGATGAAATCCGAACCCGACGAGCTGTCCATCGAGGACCTGGCCCGTCTTGGCGAGGCACGCTGGGACGGCGTGCGCAATTACCAGGCGCGCAATTTCCTGCGCGCGATGGCGGTCGGTGACCAGTTCTTTTTCTATCATTCCAGTTGCCCCGAGCCGGGGATCGCCGGCATCGCCCGGATCAGCGCCGGTGCCTATCCGGATCCGACCGCACCGGACCCGCAGAGCCACTACCACGACGCCAAGGCAAGCGCCGAGAAAAACCCCTGGAGCGCAGTGGATGTGGCCCATGTGGAAACCTTCCGCAAGGTCCTGGGCCTTGGCTACCTCAAGCAGCAGGCCGCCCTTGCCGAACTGCCGCTGGTGCAGAAGGGCAGTCGCCTGTCTGTGATGCCGGTCACAGCGGAGCAATGGGCGGCAATACTCAATCTTCGCTGAACGGGGTAGGATCGGAACTCATTTGACGCTAATCAACCCACCAGGGCAGCTGGTCCGTCACACTCTGACGCGTACGTAAGCAGGATGCGAAACCATGTCGATGAGCCAACATACACCCAGGATCTTCGCCGGCGCACTGATTGCGCTGCTGCTGGCGGCCGGAGGCCTGGGCTACTGGAAATCCCTGCATGACCGCCTGCCCGAGGGCCTGGCCATGGGCAACGGGCGACTCGAAGCCACCGAGGTGCAGATCGCCAGCAAAATCCCCGGGCGCCTTGCAGAAGTGCTGGTCGACGAAGGCGACAAGGTCGTCCGTGGCCAGCTTCTCGCCCGCATCGATACCCGTACCCTCGAAGCCCAGCGCAGCCAGGCCGAGGCCGAAGTCCTGCGAGCCCGGGAAAACTTCGCCGCCGCCCAGGCCACCGTGCAACTGCGCCAGAGCGAACAGTTGCTGGCCAGCCAGGAATTGAAGCGGATCAAGGAACTGTTCCAGCGCAAGTACGCCAGCCAGCAGTTGCTCGACCAGCAACAGGCGCGCTTCGACACCAGCAATTCTGCAGTGGTTGCCGCCCGTGCACAGTTGGCGGCGATCAAGGCGGCGATCGGTGCGGCCGAGGCCCAGGTTGCCCAACTGACCAGCGAGATCGACGACAGCAGCCTGCGCGCGCCGCTAGACGGCGTAATCCAGTTGCGCCTGGCCGAGCCGGGCGAAGTGCTGGGTGCCGGCGGCCGTGTGCTGCTGCTGATCGACCCGGGCGACCAGTACATGAACCTGTACCTGCCCGCATCGACCACCGGCCGCCTAACGGTCGGCGACGAGGCCCGCATCGTCCTCGACGCCCTTCCCGACCAGGCTCTGCCGGCGAAGATTGCCTTCGTCGCGGCCAAGGCGCAGTTCACCCCCAAACAGGTGGAAACCCGTGACGAGCGGCAGAAGCTGGTGTTCCGGGTGAAACTGCGCCTGACCACACCCGACGCGGTGCCCCAGGCCAAGCCCGGCATGCCCGGGGCCGGCTACGTGCGCACCACCTCCGTGGACTGGCCGGCCAACCTGCAATGAGCGCCCTGGCGCTGCGGGCGAGCGGGATCGATCACCGCTACGGCGCGCTGCAAGCCCTGCGCGACATCACCTTTGACCTCCCCGCCGGCACCCGCTGCGGGCTGATCGGCCCGGACGGCGCCGGCAAATCGACCTTGCTCGGCCTGATCGCCGGGGTAAAGCGCCTGCAGCAGGGCGAGCTGGAAGTCCTCGGCGGGCCGATCCGCAAGCGCTCGCACCGCGCCAGCCTGTACCCGCTGATCGCCTTCATGCCCCAGGGCCTGGGCGGCAACCTGTACCCGGACCTGTCGATCAGCGAGAACATCCGCTTCTTCGCCACTCTGTTCGGCCTGTCCCGCAGCGAATGCGATGCGCGCATGCAGACCCTGCTCGAAGCCACCGACCTCGCCCGCTTCGCCGAGCGCCCAGCGGGCAAGCTGTCCGGTGGCATGAAGCAGAAGCTCGGCCTGTGCTGCGCGCTGATCCACGAGCCGGACCTACTGATCCTCGACGAGCCCACCACGGGCGTCGATCCACTGTCACGTCGGCGTTTCTGGGAGCTGGTGGAGCGGGTGCGCCAGCAGCGGCCGCAACTGACGCTGCTGGTGGCGACGGCCTATATGGAGGAAGCCGAGCAGTTCGAACACTGCCTGATGCTCGACCGCGGCCAGTTGATCGCCGCCGGCCTGAGCAGCGAACTGGCCAGCGTCACCCCGGGCGGCAAGCTGGACGAAGCCTTCACCCATTTCCAGGGTGATCGCCGGCACGACGCCGAGCCCTTGCGGATTCCGCCTCGGGAAAGCCAGGACGACAGCATCGCCATCGAAGCCCATGACCTGACCCTGCGCTTCGGGGACTTCACCGCGGTGAACAAGGTGAGCTTCGCCATCGGTCGCGGCGAGATCTTCGGTTTCCTCGGGTCCAACGGTTGCGGCAAGACCACCACCATGAAGGTGCTCACCGGCCTGATGCCGGCCAGCGAAGGCAGCGCCACCCTCCTCGGCAGGCCGGTGGACGCCAGGGACCTGGCCACACGCAAGCGGGTCGGCTTCATGTCACAGAGCTTCTCGCTGTACGGCGAGCTCAGCGTGCGCCAGAACCTCGAACTGCACGCCCGCCTGTTCGACCTAGACAAGGCCGACAGCACGCCACGGATCGCCGAACTGATCGAGCGCTTCGACCTCGGCGAGGTGGCCGACCAGCAGTCCGGCGCCCTGCCGCTGGGCCTGCGGCAACGCCTGTCGCTGGCCGTGGCGGTACTGCATCGCCCGGAAGTGCTGATCCTCGACGAGCCGACCTCCGGTGTCGATCCCGCCGCCCGCGACGACTTCTGGCGCTTGCTTGTCGAGCTGTCGCGCGAGCAGGGCGTCACCATTTTCCTTTCCACCCACTTCATGAACGAAGCCCTGCGTTGCGATCGCATTTCGCTGATGCACGCCGGCACGGTGCTGGCCTGCGACACGCCTGCGGCGCTGCAGGTGCGGTACGGCGGCGAGACGCTGGAGGACGCCTTCGTCACCTGCCTGGAACAGGCCCAGGGTGGCGCGCTGGATACACCGCAGGCCAATCTGGACAACCCTGCCGGCCCGGCCAGTCCGCCACCACGTCGCGGCTTCAGCCTGACCCGGCTGGTCGCGGTGGCCAGCCGCGAGGGCAAGGAGCTGCTGCGCGACAAGGTGCGCCTGGCCTTCGCCCTGGCCGGTGCGCTGTTCATGATGGTCATCTTCGGCTTCGGCATCTCCCTGGATGTGGAGAACCTCGCGTTCGCCGTCTACGACCAGGACCAGAGCCCGCAAAGCCGGGCCTATCTGGAAGCCTTCCGCGGCTCGCGCTACTTCGCCGAACAACCGCCCATCCGCGACCCGCAGCAGTTGCACCAGCGCCTGCAACGTTCGGAGATCAAGCTGGCCCTGGAAATCCCGCCGGGTTTCGGGCGCGACCTGATGGCCGGGCGCCAGCCGGTGGTCGCTGCCTGGCTCGACGGCGGCATGCCGTTCCGCGCCGAAACCAGCCGTAACTATGTCGAGGCAGTGCACCAGGCCAACCTCGAGCAACTGGCGGCCCTGAGCAGCCCGGCGCAACCGCGCCAGGCGGCGGTAAAACTGGAAACCCGGTTCCGCTACAACCAGGACGTGGTCAGCGTGAACGCCATCGGCCCGGGCGTGATGGCGCTGATCCTCGCCTTCATCCCGGCGATGCTCACCGCACTGGGCATCGTCCGGGAGAAAGAACTGGGCTCGATCACCAACTTCTACGCCACGCCCCTGACCCGCCTGGAATTCCTTCTCGGCAAACAGGTGCCGTACCTGGCGGTGAGCCTGGTCAACCTGGCCTTGCTGGTGGCAATGAACCGCTGGCTGTTCGGCGTACCGTTCAAGGGCAGCGCCCTGGCCCTGGCCTGCGGTGGCGTGCTGTACCTGCTGGCGACCACCAGCCTCGGCCTGCTGATTTCCGCCTTCACCCGCACCCAGATTGCGGCCATCCTCGGCACCATGATCCTCACCAGCCTGCCGACCATCCAGTTTTCCGGGCTGATCGTGCCGCGCTCGTCCCTCGACGGCTCGGCGGCGCTGATGGGCCAGTTGTTCCCGGCGGGCTACTTCCTCGACATCGCCGTCGGCACCTTCACCAAGGCCCTCGACCTGCGCGAGCTGTGGCCGCAGTGCCTGGCGCTGCTGGGCTTTTTCGCCGCGTTCACTGGGTTGAGCCTGGTCATGCTGAAGAAACAGGAGGCCTGATGCAGCGTCTCGTCCATATCCTGCGCCTGGGCCTGAAGGAACTCACCAGCCTGCGCCACGACAGTGTCCTGCTGCTGTTCCTGCTCTACGCCTTCAGCGTGGCCATCTACATGCCGGCGGCAGGCTCGGTGATCGGTGTGCATAACGCCAGTGTCGCGGTGGTCGACGAGGACCGCAGCCTGGTCTCGCGCAAGCTCGCCGAAGCCCTGCAACCACCGGAGTTCCAGGCGGCGGTGCCGCTGGCCTACGAGCAGATGGACCGCAGCCTGGACCACGGCCTGTTCACCTTCGTCATCAATATCCCGGTGAATTTCCATACCGACCTGCTGGCCGGGCGCTCCCCGGAAATCCAGATCAATGTCGACGCCACGGCAATGAGCCAGGCGTTCATGGGCGCGGGCTACATTACACGGATCTTCGAACGCGAGCTGCTCGACTACGCCAACGCCGCCAATCGCCCGCCGATCCAGCTGGAACCGCGGGCGCTGTTCAATCCCAACCTGGAGGGCGGCTGGTTCCTCGCGGTGATCCAGATCATCAACAACATCACTATCCTTGCCATCGTCCTGACCGGCACGGCGCTCCTGCGCGAACGCGAGCACGGCACCCTCGATCACCTGCTGGTGCTGCCCCTGACGGCACTGGAAATCATGCTGGCGAAAATCGCCAGCAACGCGCTGGTGGTCGTGCTGTGCACCTGGGTGTCGCTGGAAGTCATCGTGAAGTGGGCCCTGGGTGTGCCGCTGGCGGGCTCGCTGGGGCTGTTTCTCGGAGTGACCGCACTGTATCTGTTCGCCAGCACCGCGCTGGGGATCTTCCTCGCGACCCTTGCACGTTCGACACCGCAGTTCGGCCTGCTGGCGATCCCGGTGATCATCCCGATGCTGCTGCTCTCGGGAGGCAGCACGCCGCTGGACAGCATGCCGCAATGGTTGCAGTGGGTGATGCAGCTGTCGCCTTCGACCCACTTCGTCAGCCTCGGCGCCGCAATCCTGTTCCGCGACGCCGGAGTCAACGTGGTCTGGCCGGACCTGCTGGCCCTGGCGGCGATCGGCCTGGCATTCTTCGCGATCGCCCTGGCGCGCTTTCGCCGCAGCCTGGCCTCGTGACTACTGGACGATCAGGTTGTTGAACAGCAGGTCTTCGACGACCGGGCGGCCTTCTTCGTTTTCCAGCACCTGCTGGACCTGCTTGAGGGCTTCCTGGCGCAGCTTTTCCTTGGCTTCGACATTGCTCATGGCATCCAGCGGCTGCTGGGTGAACAGCGCCACCAGCTGGTTGCGGATCAGCGGCTCGTGGTGCTTGACCGCGGCAGCATCGGCGTCGCCGGTGACCTTGAGCGCCACGTCGGCCTTGTACACCCGCAGGCGCGGGCTACCGTCGAGGGCGTAGTTGCCGACGAATGGCGGGTTCAGACTGACATAGGACACCTTGGGCGCCGCGCCTTCCTTCTCTTCTTCGGCCATTGCCGCTGCTGGCAGCATCAGTGCCAGTACCACCAGGATCCACGCTTTCACGAACTCGCTCCTCGAAACAATGGGTCGCCAGCATACCCAGCGCGCCAGGCAAACCCAAGCCCGGGCTGGCTTATGCCGGCCTATTCAGGCCAGGCCATGCTCGTTGACCCGGCCCCTCGCCTACCTACACTTATCGGCCACCCCTCGCAAAGGAATAGCCCCGATGAAAGCCTTGTTGTGCAAAGCCCATGGTCCGGCCAGCGACCTGGTGCTGGAAGAGGTCGCCAGCCCGGCACCGAAGAAGAACGAGATCCTCCTGGACGTGCACGCAGCCAGCGTCAATTTCCCTGACACCCTGATCATCGAAGGCAAGTACCAGTTCAAGCCGCCCCTGCCGTTTTCGCCAGGTGGCGAAGCGGCAGGGGTGGTCAGCGCAGCCGGGGAAAGCGCTGGCGGCTTCAAGGCCGGCGACCGGGTCATGGCCCTGACCGGCTGGGGCAGTTTCGCCGAGCAGGTGGCGGTGCCGGCCTATAACGTGATGCCGATTCCCGAAGGCATGGACTTCGTCACCGCATCGGCGTTCGGCATGACCTACGGTACGTCGATGCATGCCTTGCGCCAGCGTGGCCAACTGCAACCGGGCGAGACCCTGCTGGTGCTGGGCGCCTCGGGCGGTGTCGGGCTGGCGGCGGTGGAAATCGGCAAGGCCATGGGCGCACGGGTAATCGCTGCCGCCAGCAGCGCGGACAAGCTGGAGACAGCCAGGGCCGCCGGGGCGGATGATCTGATCGACTACAGCCAGGCCAGCCTCAAGGACGAAATCAAGCGCCTGACCGCCGGCAAGGGCGTCGATGTGATCTACGACCCGGTCGGCGGCGACCTGTTCGACCAGGCCGTGCGTGGCCTGGCATGGAACGGACGGCTGCTGGTGGTGGGCTTTGCCAGCGGGCGGATTCCCGAGTTGCCGGTGAACCTGGTGCTGCTCAAGGGCGGCGCGGTGCTTGGCGTGTTCTGGGGATCATTCGCCCAGCGCCAGCCGGCGGACAATGCGGCGAATTTCCAGCAATTGTTTACCTGGTTTGCCGAAGGGAAGCTGAAACCGCTGGTGTCGAAGACCTATCCACTGGCGGAGGCCGGGGAAGCGATCGAGCAACTGGCTAGCCGCAAGGCGGTGGGCAAGTTGGTGGTGAAAGTGAGGTAAACCTCAAGGGCCTCATCGCTGGCAAGCCAGCTCCCACAGGGTTGGTGGGAGCTGGCTTGCCAGCGATAGGGCCCTCGACAACGCCATCAATTCCCCTGCTGGGAATGACAGCGCCTGTACCGCGCCTCAAGGTTGCGGTCCGGCATTGCATGGCTGCGCAGCGCCTCCAGCGTTTGCTCCACATACTCACGGGTGGTGCCGTAGCGCCCCTTGGCGCTGGCGAGGATGTGCGTGAGCAGGCTGTCCGGCAGATTCCCCGCATAGCAAGGCAGGTGCCGCTCCAACACGAAGCCCAGGGCCTGGACCTTGCTGCCGTCATCCAGCCGGCAGTTGAGCCAGTGCGGTTTGTAGGCAGGGTATGGCATCTCCCGCTGCCATAGCGCCAGCAGCGAGTCCTGCAAGGTTTCTTCCGGCAGGCGATAGGCGAAGCCGCTGCACGAGCCGCCTCGGTCGAGCCCGAACACCAGCCCCGGGCACTCCGGTGTGCCGCGATGCTCGTGGGACCAGAGGTACAGCCCGCGGTGATAGCCATGCACGCGCCCACGGCGCCGCTCGGTCGATTGGCATTCCGGACGCCAGATCAACGAACCGTAGGCGAACAGCCAGACCGGCCCGCCATGATGCAGGGCCATGGTCTTTTCGACCGATTCAAGAAGTTGTTCCCGGGACAATTGCTGTCCGAAATCCAGCACCGGGGGATACGCCTGGGGGAAAGGTGCAGGTTCAAGTACCGACATAGCCGCCGCCAAAGATCCTCGTGAAATACCGAAGTACCTCACTATAAAGCCAACACTCTCGTTGAACACTTACCGTACGGCAGATAGCGGTGCGTTAACAAGCCCCGTTGCGCTCAGAGCCCGTGAATTCGGGCATTTCGGAATATTCGACTGTACTTTTGCAAGTGTAGCGATACTTTTTCACGTTGCGCGCAACAATGAATAAATGCCAGCCCTTATAAGCTTTACTTGCGCAGTTGGTTATTTACCTCAGGCGCGCCATTGCAACGCGCCTTATTACCGAAGTTACCCCCGTGGGGCATAAGCAAATACATCGGCACGCATCTGGTGCGCGTCCATGCCGGCTTCGACCAGGGCGTCGAGGGTCGCATAGACCATGTTCGGCGAACCACTGGCATAGACATGGACCAGCGACAGATCGTCGATATCCTCGCAGACCGCCTCGTGCAACAGGCCGCAGCGCCCCGTCCAGCCGCACTGATCGCTGACCACCTGGTGCAGGAACAGGTTGGGCAGTTGCTGCCACTGCGCCCACGCCTCGATCTCGTAGAAGTCCTCGGGCCGGCGCACGCCCCAATACAGATGCACCGGATGCGCGAACCCCTGCACCCGGCAATGCTCGATCAGGCTGTGCATCTGCGCCATGCCGGTGCCGGCGGCGATCAGCACCAGCGGAACATCGGGCAGTTCGGCCAGGTGGGTATCGCCGAAGGGCATCTCGATCCGGGCCATGCCGTTGCGCTGCAACTGGGCAACCAGGTCTACCGCGCTTTTTTCGCGGGCCAGCACATGCAATTCGAGATCGCGGCCGCTGTGCGGCGCCGAAGCCAAGGAAAAGGCCGCCTTGTCCCCGCCGTCACGCTCGATCATCAGGTATTGCCCAGCATGGTAACGCGGCGGCTTGCCGGCCGGCGCGCGCAGGCGGACGCGATAGACGTCGCCGCCAACCGGCGCACATTCACTGAGCTGGCAGGCCAGCTTGCGCACCGGCAGCTCACCAAGGGCGAGCACGCCATCCCAGAGCAGCACGCAGTCTTCCAGCGGCTCGGCGATGCAGGTGAACAGCTCGCCGTGATCGCGCACCTCGCCGTTCTGGCGCACGCGACCCTCCACCAGCAAGGCGGCGCAAACATGGCAGTTGCCATTGCGACAGCTCTGCGGGCAGTCGTAACCCAGGCGCTGCGCCGCTTCCAGAATCCTCTCGCCGGGGGTGACGGTCATCACCGCCCCGGACGGCTGCAAGGTCACCTGCATCAATCTATTCCCAACTGGTTCCACAATTCATCGATCCGCTTGGTCACGGCTTCGTCCTTGACGATGACCCGGCCCCATTCGCGGCTGGTTTCACCCGGCCACTTGTTGGTGGCATCCAGGCCCATCTTCGAGCCGAGGCCCGAGACCGGCGAGGCGAAGTCCAGGTAGTCGATCGGGGTGTTGTCGATCATCACCGTATCGCGCTTGGGGTCCATGCGCGTGGTGATGGCCCAGATCACGTCGTTCCAGTCCCGCGCATTGACGTCGTCGTCGGTGACGATAACGAACTTGGTGTACATGAACTGTCGCAGGAACGACCACACCCCCAGCATTACGCGCTTGGCGTGGCCCGGGTACTGCTTCTTCATGGTCACCACCGCCATGCGGTACGAGCAGCCTTCCGGCGGCAGGTAGAAGTCGGTGATCTCGGGGAACTGCTTCTGCAGGATCGGCACGAACACCTCGTTCAGCGCCACACCGAGGATCGCCGGCTCATCCGGCGGCCGGCCGGTGTAGGTGCTGTGGTAGATCGGCTTGGTACGGTGGGTGATGCGCTCGATGGTGAACACCGGGAAGCTGTCCACTTCGTTGTAATAGCCGGTGTGGTCGCCATACGGGCCTTCCGGCGCGGTTTCGCCCGGATGGATCACGCCTTCGAGGATGATCTCGGCAGTGGCCGGAACCTGCAGGTCGCTGCCGCGGCATTTCACCAGCTCGGTACGGTTGCCGCGCAGCAGGCCGGCGAAGGCGTACTCGGAAAGGGTGTCGGGTACCGGGGTGACGGCACCGAGGATGGTCGCCGGGTCGGCACCCAGGGCCACTGCCACCGGGAACGGCTTGCCGGGGTTCTTCTCGCACCATTCGCGGTAATCAAGGGCGCCGCCACGGTGGCTCAGCCAGCGCATGATCACCTTGTTGCGGCCAATCACCTGCTGGCGGTAGATGCCGAGGTTCTGGCGCTCCTTGTTCGGCCCGCGGGTGACGGTCAGGCCCCAGGTGATCAGCGGCGCTACGTCGCCGGGCCAGCAATGCTGGATCGGCAGCATGCCCAGGTCGACGTCGTCGCCTTCGATGACCACTTCGTGGCAGGGCGCATCCTTTACCACCTTCGGCGCCATGGACACGACCTTCTTGAAGATCGGCAGTTTCGACCAGGCGTCCTTCAGGCCCTTCGGTGGCTCTGGCTCCTTGAGGAAAGCCAGCAGCTTGCCGATCTCGCGCAATTCGCTGACCGACTCGGCACCCATGCCCATGGCCACCCGCTCCGGAGTACCGAACAGGTTGCCCAGCACGGGAATGTCGTAACCGGTGGGACGCTCGAACAACAGTGCCGGCCCCTTGGCCCGCAGCGTGCGGTCGCAGACTTCAGTCATTTCCAGGACCGGCGAAATGGGGACCTGGATGCGCTTGAGTTCAGAGCGCTGCTCCAGGCCACGGATAAAGTCGCGCAAATCGCGATACTGCATGCGTGAGCCTCGTATTGGCCGTATCGGTCGGGGTGGGCAGTGTAACGTCGATCCGGGCCGGTCAGAATAGCGTTTATGACAGATAGCAAAAAGCCGGGTTTCCCCGGCTCTTGCATACAGCGAGTGCTTACTTGCGCTTCATCGACAGGAAGAACTCGTCGTTGGTCTTGGTCTGCTTGAGCTTGTCGACCAGGAACTCGATGGCGGCGATCTCGTCCATCGGGTGCAGCAGCTTGCGCAGGATCCACATGCGCTGCAGTTCGTCGTCGGCGGTCAGCAGCTCTTCGCGGCGGGTACCCGAACGGTTGATGTTGATGGCCGGGAACACACGCTTCTCGGCGATGCGGCGGTCCAGGGGCAGTTCCATGTTGCCGGTACCCTTGAACTCCTCGTAGATCACTTCGTCCATCTTCGAGCCGGTTTCGACCAGCGCTGTGGCGATGATGGTCAGCGAGCCGCCTTCCTCGATATTACGCGCGGCACCGAAGAAGCGCTTCGGCTTCTCCAGGGCGTGGGCGTCGACACCACCGGTCAGGACCTTGCCGGAGCTCGGGATCACGGTGTTGTAGGCGCGGGCCAGGCGGGTGATGGAGTCGAGCAGGATGACCACGTCCTTCTTGTGCTCGACCAGGCGCTTGGCCTTCTCGATAACCATCTCGGCCACTTGCACGTGACGGGTCGGCGGCTCGTCGAAGGTCGAGGCGACCACTTCGCCGCGCACGGTGCGCTGCATCTCGGTCACTTCTTCCGGGCGCTCGTCGATCAGCAGGACGATCAGGTGGCACTCGGGGTTGTTGCGGGTGATGTTCGCCGCGATGTTCTGCAGCATGATGGTCTTGCCCGCTTTCGGCGGGGCGACGATCAGGCCGCGCTGGCCCTTGCCGATCGGGGCGCAGAGGTCGATCACGCGGCCGGTGAGGTCTTCGGTGGAACCGTTGCCGGCTTCCATCTTCAGGCGCTCGTTGGGGAACAGCGGCGTCAGGTTTTCGAACAGGATCTTGTTCTTCGCGTTTTCCGGACGGTCGAAGTTGATGGTGTCGACCTTCAGCAGTGCGAAGTAACGCTCGCCCTCTTTAGGCGGCCGGATCTTGCCGACGATGGTGTCGCCGGTGCGCAGGTTGAAACGACGGATCTGGCTGGGCGAGACATAGATGTCGTCAGGGCCGGCCAGGTAGGAGGAGTCCGCCGAACGCAGGAAGCCGAAACCGTCCTGGAGAATCTCCAGCACGCCGTCACCGGAGATTTCCTCGCCGCTTTTCGCGTGCTTTTTCAGCAGGGAGAAAATCACATCCTGCTTGCGCGAACGGGCCATATTTTCTATGCCCATCTGTTCGGCCATTTCGAGCAGATCGGTAATCGGCTTTTGCTTGAGTTCAGTCAGGTTCATAAGGGGAATGGAGTAATCATGTAAGAAAGGAGAGATTAAGCATCTGGCTTAATGAAGCCGCGCCGCGGGAGGCGAATGATCGCGTACTGAATTCGAATTGGAATGCGGCGACGGGCGTGCAGGGGGCACTGGAGAATCAGTGCGAGGCCGAATGTAACACCTGCTTTTTCTGGCGTCTAGTCACCAGAAAGAGAAAAGCCCCGACGAATGCGGGGCTTTTTCGAGGCTCAGAGATTGGCGTCGAGGAAGGCTGCCAGCTGCGACTTGGACAGCGCGCCGACCTTGGTAGCCTCGACATTGCCGTTCTTGAACAGCATCAGGGTCGGGATACCACGAACGCCGTGCTTGCCCGGGGTTTCGGCGTTTTCGTCGATGTTCAGCTTGGCGACGGTCAGCTTGCCCGCGTAGGTCTCGGCGATCTCGTCCAGAACAGGAGCGATCATTTTGCAAGGACCGCACCATTCAGCCCAGTAGTCCACCAGTACAGGGCCTTCGGCCTGCAGCACGTCGGCCTCGAAAGAGGCGTCGGTGACGTGTTTGATAAGTGCGCTCATGGAAATCTCCAAGTTCGGAAGCAAAAAAACGTCGCTCATCATAGCCGCCCTGCCAGCCGACAGGAAGTCGCAATCGATTGAGTCTAACTATGATAGTTGATGATTTGCCGAATGGACTGTCACACAAAAGACACAATTCCTACGCGAAACTGCGCCATATCAAGCCCCGGAGTGCCGCGCGTTGGCGTATGACGTCTATCGTGGCAGGATTGCCGGGTTAACGACCGAGAAGCCATTACCATGCCCCACTCCTCCGCCAAGAACCTTTCCCTGATCGCCGCCATCGACCTGGGCTCCAACAGTTTCCACATGGTTGTAGCCAAGGCCCATCACAGCGAGATCCGCATCCTGGAGCGCAATGGCGAGAAGGTCCAACTGGCGGCCGGTATCAATGAAGAACGCCATCTCAGCGAAGAGTCCATGCAGCGCGGCCTCGACTGCCTGAAGCGCTTTTCGCAACTGATCAACGGCATGCCGCAGGGCTCGGTGCGCATCGTCGGCACCAACGCCCTGCGCGAAGCGCGCAACCGCGGCGAATTCATCCGCCGCGCCGAAGAAATCCTCGGCCACCCGGTGGAAGTGATTTCCGGTCGCGAGGAAGCCCGCCTCATTTACCTGGGCGTTTCCCATACCCTCGCCGATACGCCGGGCAAGCGCCTGGTCGCCGATATCGGCGGCGGCAGTACCGAATTCATCATTGGCCAGCGTTTCGAACCGTTGCTGCGCGAAAGCCTGCAGATGGGCTGCGTCAGCTTCACCCAGCGTTATTTCCGCGACGGCAAGATCACCCCGGCGCGCTACGCCCAGGCCTACACCGCAGCACGCCTGGAACTGATGAGCATCGAAGGCGCACTGCACCGCCTGGGCTGGGACGAAGCCATCGGTTCCTCCGGTACCATCCGCGCCATCGGCTCGGCGATCAAGGCGGCTGGCCTGGGCAGTGGCGAAGTCAACGCCGAAGGCCTGGCCTGGCTCAAGCGCAAGCTGTTCAAACTGGGCGAGACCGACAAAATCGACTTCGACGGGGTCAAGCCCGATCGCCGGGCGATCTTCCCGGCGGGCCTGGCGATCCTCGAGGCCATCTTCGACGCCCTCGAACTGCAACGCATGGACCATTGCGACGGCGCCCTGCGCGAAGGCGTGCTATACGACCTGCTCGGCCGCCATCACCACGAGGACGTGCGCGAGCGCACCCTCACCTCGCTGATGGAGCGCTACCACGTCGACCAGGGCCAGGCCGCTCGGGTCGAGCGCAAGGCGTTGCATGCCTTCGACCAGGTGGCCAAGGCATGGGATCTTGAAGAAGGAATCTGGCGCGAACTGCTGGGCTGGGCAGCCAAGGTGCACGAAGTGGGGCTGGACATCGCCCACTATCACTATCACAAGCACGGCGCCTACCTGATCGAACACTCCGACCTGGCCGGATTCTCCCGCGAAGACCAGCAAATGCTGGCCCTGCTGGTACGTGGCCATCGCCGCAACATCCCCAGGGACAAGTTCGCCGAGTTCGGCGACGAAGGCACCAAGCTGATCCGCCTGTGCGTGCTGCTGCGCTTCGCCATCCTCTTCCACCACATCCGCGGCAACCAGCAAATGCCGAAGGTGCAGTTGCAAGCCAACGAAAACAGCCTGGACGTGGCCTTCCCCGATGGCTGGCTGCAGGAGAACCAGCTGACCCGGGCCGACTTCGAGCAGGAAGCCGAGTGGCTGACCCGGGTAGGCTTCGTCCTCAGCGTACGCTGAGGACCGGGTTGCTCAGGCGCTCCAGCAGGGTCGCCTGGGCACTGCGCGGGTTCTGGTTGCCGGTCGGCGAGCTGCGTACGTAGCGCCCGTCCGGTTGCAGGATCCAGGCGTGGGTGTTGTCGGTCAGGTACCCTTCCAGCTCCTTCTTCACACGCAGCAGCAATTTCTTGCCTTCCACCGGGAAGCAGGTCTCGACGCGCTTGTCGAGGTTGCGCTCCATCCAGTCGGCACTCGACAGGAAAATCTGCTCGTCGCCGCCATTGAGGAAGTAGAACACCCGCGTGTGCTCGAGGAAGCGGCCGATGATCGAACGCACATGGATGTTGTGCGAAACCCCGGCGATACCCGGACGCAGGCAGCACATGCCACGCACCACCAGGTCGATGCGCACCCCGGACTGGCTGGCCTTGTACAGCGCGCGGATGATCTTCGGATCGGTCAGCGAGTTGAACTTGGCGATGATGTGCGCCGGCTTGCCGTCGAGGGCAAACTGGGTCTCCCGGGCGATCATGTCGAGCATGCCTTTCTTCAGGGTGAAAGGCGCGTGCAGCAGCTTCTTCATGCGCAGGGTCTTGCCCATGCCGATCAACTGGCTGAACAGCTTGCCGACGTCTTCGCACAGAGCGTCGTCGGAGGTCAGCAGGCTGTAGTCGGTATACAGGCGCGCATTGCCGGCGTGGTAGTTGCCGGTGCCCAGGTGCGCGTAGCGGACGATCTCACCGGCTTCGCGACGCAGGATCAGCATCATCTTGGCATGGGTCTTGAAGCCGACCACGCCATAGATCACCACGGCACCAGCGGCCTGCAGACGGCTGGCCATCTGCAGGTTGGACTCTTCGTCGAAGCGCGCGCGCAGTTCGATAACCGCGGTGACTTCCTTGCCGTTGCGCGCGGCGTCCACCAGTGCATCGACGATTTCCGAGTTGGCACCGCTGCGGTACAGGGTCTGACGCACGGCAAGAACGTGGGGGTCCTTGGCGGCCTGGCGCAGCATGTCCACCACCGGTGTGAACGATTCGAACGGGTGCATCAGCAGGATGTCCTGCTTGCCCACCACGCTGAAGATGTTCTCGCTGTTCTGCAGCAGCTTGGGAATCGCCGGCGTGAACGGGGTGTACTGCAGTTCCGGGTGGCTGTCCAGGCCAGTAATGCTGAACAGGCGGGTCAGGTTGACCGGGCCGTTCACCTGGTACAGCTCGCTCTCGCTCAGGCTGAACTGCTTGAGCAGATAGTCGGACAGGTGTTTCGGGCAGGTGTCGGCGACTTCCAGGCGCACCGCATCACCATAGCGACGGGAGAACAGCTCGCCGCGCAGCGCGCGGGCCAGGTCTTCCACGTCTTCGGAGTCCAGTGCCAGGTCGGCGTTACGGGTCAGGCGGAACTGGTAGCAGCCCTTGACCTTCATGCCCTGGAACAGGTCGTCGGCGTGCGCATGGATCATCGACGAGAGGAATACATAGTTGTCGCCAGGGCCGCCGACTTCCTCGGGCACGCGGATGATCCGTGGCAGCAGGCGCGGCGCCGGGATGATCGCCAGGCCGGAATCGCGGCCGAAGGCATCGACACCTTCCAGCTCGACGATGAAGTTCAGGCTCTTGTTCACCAGCAGCGGGAACGGGTGGGTCGGATCCAGGCCGATCGGCGTGATGATCGGCGCGATCTCGTCGCGGAAGAAGCGGCGCACCCAGGTCTTCAGCTTGGCGGTCCAGTGCCGGCGGCGGATAAAGCGGATCTGGTGCTTTTCCAGTTCCGGCAGCAACACATCGTTGAGGATGGCGTACTGGCGCTGAACTTCGCTGTGCACCAGGTCGCTGATTCGCGCCAGCGCCTGGTGCGGCTGCAGGCCGTCGGCGCCGGCCTGTTCGCGGGCGAAGGTGATCTGTTTCTTCAGGCCCGCAACACGAATTTCGAAGAACTCGTCCAGGTTGCTGGAGAAGATCAGCAGGAATTTCAGCCGCTCCAGCAAGGGGTAGGACTCATCCAGCGCCTGCTCCAGCACACGGATGTTGAACTGCAACTGCGACAGCTCGCGATGGATATAAAGACTGCTGTCGTCCAGGCCCGGGATCGCCACGGCCGGCGCCGGCGCAGCGGCCGCCGTTTCCGCGGAGACGACCGGAACCGCAGCGGGCTCGGGCGGGGTTTCCAGCATCGGCTCGGGAATGACCGGCCCTTCCTTCACGTCCTTGATGTCCTTAACCGCAGCTTCGATCAGTGCTTCGTTATTCATATTGCGTTCCTGAAGGGCGTTACTGCCCTCTCATCAATTGTGCGGCGCGCACAGCGAAATACGTGAGAATGCCGTCGGCACCCGCGCGCTTGAAGGCGGTGAGCGACTCGAGAATGACGCCCTCGGAGAGCCAGCCATTCTGGATCGCCGCCATGTGCATCGCGTATTCGCCGCTGACCTGGTAAACGAAGGTCGGCACCTTGAACTCGTCCTTGACCCGCTGAAGGATATCCAGATACGGCATGCCTGGCTTGACCATGACCATATCGGCGCCTTCGCTGAGGTCGGCCGCCACTTCATGCAGCGCCTCGTTGGTATTGGCCGGGTCCATCTGGTAGGAGGCCTTGTTGGCCTTGCCCAGATTGAGCGCCGAACCGACCGCATCGCGGAACGGACCATAATAGGCGCTGGCGTACTTGGCCGAGTAGGCCATGATGCGCACGTTGACATGGCCGGCCACTTCCAGGGCCTCGCGGATCGCCTGGATGCGACCGTCCATCATGTCCGACGGCGCGACCACCTGGGCGCCGGCGTCGGCATGGGACAGCGCCTGGCGGACCAGGGCATCGACGGTGATGTCGTTCTGGACGTAACCCTCTTCATCGAGGATGCCGTCCTGGCCGTGGGTGGTGAACGGGTCGAGAGCGACGTCGGTGATCACCCCCAGCTCCGGGAAACGCGCGCGCAGCGCACGGGTAGCGCGCTGGGCAATGCCCTCGGGGTTCCAGGCTTCGGCACCATCAAGGGACTTCTTCTCGGCCGGGGTTACCGGGAACAGGGCCAGGGCCGGAATGCCCAGTTCGACCCACTCGGCCGCCGCTTCCAGCAGCAGGTCGATGCTCAGGCGCTCGACGCCCGGCATGGACGCGACTTCCTCGCGACGGTTCTCACCATCGAGAACGAAGACCGGCAGGATCAGGTCATCGACTGTCAGAACATTCTCACGAACCAGGCGACGGGAAAAATCGTCGCGGCGATTGCGACGCAGGCGGGTAGCGGGAAACAGGCGATTGGCAGGGGTAAAGCTCACGGCAGACTCCTGAGCCCGCATGGACAGGCGGGCGCGACAGTTATAAGCGGCCATTATGACGCTTGTGTGACAGGCGGGGACAACCCTGCGACCTACAGACGCAGTCATTGTCCCTTGTAGGAATTGTTCACGTCGAGACACATTTGGACACTTTCCCCGAAGGCCATGAAGGGGTAGGCTGCGCGTTCATTTCGCCAGCATCCAGAAAATGCTCCAACAATTCCTGCAAGATTTTGGCTACTTTGCCCTTTTTCTAGGTACGTTCTTTGAAGGCGAGACCATCCTGGTGCTGGCCGGATTCCTGGCGTTCCGCGGATACATGGATATCAACCTGGTGGTGCTGGTGGCCTTCTTCGGCAGCTACGCCGGCGACCAGCTCTGGTACTTCATGGGGCGTCGCCATGGACGCAAACTGCTGGCGCGCAAACCACGCTGGCAAATGATGGGCGACCGTGCACTGGAGCATGTGCGCCGCCATCCCGACATCTGGGTGCTGAGTTTCCGCTTCGTCTACGGCCTGCGCACAGTAATGCCGGTGGCCATCGGCCTGTCCGGTTATCCACCGCGCCGCTACCTGCTGCTCAATGGCATCGGCGCGGCCATCTGGGCCCTGGCCCTTGGCGCGGCCGCCTACCACTTCGGCGCGATCCTCGAAGGGCTGCTGGGCAATGTGAAAAAGTACGAGCTATGGGTGCTTGGCGGTCTGCTGGTGCTGGGCGGCCTGCTGTGGTTGCGCCGACGCTTCAAGGCTGCGCGCATCGCCAAACAGCAAGCGCAGGCCCAGCAGGCTGAGCAGCCCGTAGGCGAGCAGAACGACCCATCCCAGGACGGTGACCGGCGCTAGACCGGCCCACCCGGCCAGCGCGTAGGCCGGCAGGTTCAGCGCCAGGCGCAGCACTTCCAGCTTCAGCGCCCAGGGACGGTTCTCCAATGCCGTCCCTAGCACGAACAACCCGAACCCGATCACCAGCGCGCCCAGCCACAATGCTGGCAGCGACAGATGCGGGCCCGCGTTCATCAGATAGCTGCCCAGCGCCACGTACACAACGAACTGCAGCACTACATAGAGCTGTCGCGACCAGGCCAGGGGCACCTCGAACTTCTTGAAATTCGCCAGGTCCTGCCCGGCCTGTGGATAACGTTGCGCCACATCCTCCGGTCGCCAACCGGTGGGCATGAACCAGATCCGCAGCTTGTCCTGCCAGCGCGAGGCACGGCGCGCATCGTTCCACAACTGCGCGTAGAACTGCAGGTTGGCCCACAGCGGATTCCAGCTCGCCAGCGGCGTGGTCACGCCGAAGATCACCGGTTCTGCATCATCCTCGGACTGAAAGGTGCCAAACAGGCGGTCCCAGAGAATGAACACACCACCGTAGTTGCGATCCAAGTACAAAGGATTCTGTGCATGGTGGACGCGATGGTTGGAGGGCGTGACGAAGATCCACTCGTACCAGCCGAGCCTGGGGATGTGCCGTGTATGTACCCAGAACTGGTACAGCAGGTTCAACGCGCCGACGCTGATGAACACCAGCAGCGGCACACCGAGCACCGCCAGTGGCAGATAGAACACCCACGACAACAGGAAGCCCGTGCTGGTTTGGCGCAGCGCCGTGGAAAGGTTGTACTCCTCGCTCTGGTGATGCACCGAGTGCGCTGCCCACAGGATGTTGCGCTCATGCCCGAAGCGGTGCAGCCAGTAATAGCAGAAGTCATAGGCAACGAAGGCGATCACCCATACCCACCAGGCCTCGGACGGCAATTCGAAAAGGGCCAGGTGTTCTACCGCAATGGCGTAGGTCACCAGGCCGACGCCCTTGGTCAGCAAGCCGAAGGTGGTGGACAGTACCCCCGCGCTCAGGCTGTTGACGGTATCGGCCAGACGATAGTTGCGCATGCCGCGCCAGCGATCGGCGAGCAGCTCGACCGCTATCAACACGAAGAAAAACGGCACGGCGAGCAGGATGAAGTCCATGGCGGGTCCATTTTCAGGCGATGGATCAAGATTAGGCCTACGATCCACTTATCCCTATGGCGACAACTGCCAAATTAGACGACATTTAGCGCCTTGAAACGGGAGTAGAAAGCATGACCAAAAAAGTTGCTGTGATTCTGTCGGGCTGCGGCGTCTACGACGGCGCGGAGATCCACGAAAGCGTGATCACCCTGCTGCGTCTCGACCAGCGTGGTGCCCAGGTACAGTGCTTCGCGCCGAACATCGCGCAGAGGCATGTGATCAACCACCTGACTGGCGAAGAAATGCCCGAAACGCGCAATGTGCTGGTCGAGTCGGCGCGCATTGCCCGCGGCAACATCAAGGACCTGGGCGAGGCGGACGTCAACGACTTCGACGCGCTGATCGTGCCCGGCGGGTTCGGCGCGGCGAAAAACCTGTCCAGCTTCGCGGTCGATGGCCCCGGCTGCAGCGTTCACCCGGATGTACTGGCCCTGGCCGAAGCCTTCGCCGAGGCGGGCAAACCGGTGGGCCTGATCTGCATCTCGCCGGCACTGGCGGCGAAGATCTATGGGCCTGGCGTGGTCTGCACCATCGGCAACGACGCCGATACCAGCGCGGCCATCGTCAAGATGGGCGGCACCCATGAAGAATGCGATGTCCATGACATCGTCGAAGACACCCAGCGCAAGCTGGTCAGCACCCCGGCCTACATGCTGGCGCAGTCGATCAGCGACGCGGCAAGCGGCATCAACAAGCTGGTGGACCGGGTGCTCGAACTGACCCACGAAGGCGAGTAGGCCTCCGGGGCCTCATCGCTGGCAAGCCAGCTCCCACAGGACCTGTGGGAGCTGGCTTGCCAGCGATGAGGCTCTCAAAGAGCACCCCATCAGCCAGGAAACTGCCTCGCCAGCCGGGTCAGGATCCGGTCCAGCGAATTGGCAAACGCCTGCTTCTCCTTCTCCCCGTAGGGCGCCTGCCCGCCGCCAACCTGCCCCTGCTCGCGCAGGTCGGTGAACAGGTTGCGCACCGCCAACCGCTCGCCCATGTTCCGCTCGTCGAACTCGCGGCCGCGCGGGTCCAGCGCTGCCACGCCTTTCTTCACCAGCCGGTCGGCCAGCGGCACGTCGCTGCAGATCACCAGTTCGCCCGGCACGGCATGCTCCACCAGATAGTCATCGGCGGCATCCGGCCCGCTGGGCACGACGATCAGCCTGACAAGGGCGAACGGCGGCTTGGCCTGGGGCCCGCCGGCCACCATCACCACCTCGAACTGGCGCTTTAGCGCGAACTTGACGACCTGGTCCCTGGCCAGCTTCGGGCAGGCATCGGCGTCGATCCAGACACGCATGACAGAGTTATCCACAACTTGAAACGGGCGGGCAGTATGGCTGCTCGCCCGCCCCGCTTCAAATCACGACGCCGCCACGCGCCGCGAAGCCAGCCAGCTGCGCCCGTACAGGACGATCACCGCCAGCAGCGCGACGCACTGGGCAGACAGCGAATACAGATCGGCATGAATCCCCAGCCATTCGAAGTCGAAGAACGCCACTGGATGGGTGCCGAACACCCCGGCTTCCTGCAAGGCCTTGACCCCGTGGCCGGCGAACACGACCGACAGCGCGCAAAGCAGTGCCGCGTTGATGCTGAAGAACAACGCCAGCGGCAGCCGGGCCGAACCACGCAGGATCACCCAGGCCAGACCGACCAGCAGCACCAGCGCCGTCGCACCACCGGCCAGCACCGCCTGATGTCCGCCGGGGCCCGCCTGCAACCACAGGGTTTCGTAGAACAGGATCACTTCGAACAGCTCGCGATACACCGAGAAGAACGCCAATACGGCAAAGCCGAAGCGACCGCCGCCGCCGACCAGGCTGCTCTTGATGTAGTCCTGCCAGGCGGCAGCGTGGCGCCGGTCATGCATCCACACCCCGAGCCAAAGCACCATGACGCTGGCGAACAAGGCCGTACTGCCTTCCAGCAACTCGCGCTGGGCACCGCCGACATCGATCACATAGGCTGCCACCGCCCAGGTGGCAAAGCCGGCAACCAGGGCCAGGCCCCAGCCGATGTTGACGCTGCGCACCGCCGCCTGCTGGCCGGTGTTGCGCAGGAACGCGAGGATCGCCGCCAGCACCAGGATCGCTTCCAGGCCCTCGCGCAGCAGGATCAGCAAACCGGAAACGAAGCTCAGCGACCAGCTCAGGCCATCGCCCCCCAGCAGGCCGGCACATTCCTTCAGACTGGCCTTGGCGACATCCAGCCTGGCCATCACCTGGTCCAGCGGCAGGCCGTCCTGCAGCGACTGGCGGTAAGCCATCAAGGCCTTTTCGGTGGTCTTGCGCAGGTTGCTATCGACGTTGTCCAGCGAGCTTTCCACCAGCTCGAAACCTTCCAGGTAGGCCGCGACGGAAAGGTCGTAGGCCTGCTCATGGTCACCACTGCGGTAAGCCGCAAGGCTCTGGTCGAGGGTGTTGGCGGTGTAGTCGAGCAGTTGCCCCGGGCCGCGCTTGACCTGCGGCGGCTGGGCGCGCTGGGCGCGGAACGCCGCTACCGCGTCGGCACCCTGGGCCGCCTGGACTTCCGCCGGGGTCTGGCGCGCCAGATCGCCGAGGCTGAACGGCTTGTCACTGGCAGCCTTGGCCGGATCGGCGGTAAAGCTGGCGATGTAGGTCGCCAGATCCCAGCGCTGGCGCTCATCAAGCTGGTCGGCAAAGGACGGCATGTCGGTGCCTTCGATGCCCAGGCCGAGGGTGCTGTAGATAGCGTAGAGGCTCAGGTGGTCCAGACGGCCGGGATCACGCAGGTTCGCCGGGGCCGGCTCCAGGCCGACACCTGCCGGGCCGTCACCGGCGCCCGTGTCGCCATGGCAGACCGAGCAATGCTGAGCATACAGCGGCGCACCGCGGGTTGGATCGGGCGTGATCAAGGGAGCCAGGGCGACCTCGTAGGCCAAAGCCAGGTCGGCGCCCAGCTGTCGGGCCTGACGGGCTACTACCGGGCCGTCCTGACGTTCGCTGATCGCCTGGCGCAGGGCAGCTACCCCGTCCTCCAGCGCCTTGCGTTGCGGGCGATCCGGCAGGTCGGCCAGCAGCCCTTGCAGCGTGCCGACGAACTCCAGTTGCTCGCGGTACTCGGACTCGTCGAGCACCGCGCCGGCCTTGACCGTCGGCGGATAGTCGGCACCGATGTAATCCAGCAAATGCAGGGCTTTCGCCGCCCCCTCGACAGGTTCGGCGAGTGCCACGGCACTGCCCAGGGCCAGCACTGGCCAGAGCAGCCAGGCGATCAAGCGGGAGCGGGAAATCATGAGCCAATCTCGGACGTCAGCGATGAGGCGAATATTGTTCACCGCCGCCCTGGCAGGCTCAAGGCGAATCGTAAAAATTCGCAACAATTTCATCAGTTGCCACTTTCTTCCCCGGAAAATTACCGCTCGTCGGGCGGCTCAGGGATAATGGCACGCGTAATGGCACTTACCGGAGGTAACAAACGGCTCCTCCCACCCCAAGGGAAAAGGGGCCTAATGCGTCACGCCACCCCCTATATCCATTCGAAATTTCAAAAATACTTATAAGAATTTCCGGACCTATATAGCCGGGAAAATTCGCCAACTCTCAGGGAAGAAGTAATGAAATCCCGCGTACTCACGCTCGCCACGCTCTTCGTGGCTACCCAGCTGACCGGCTGCGCGATGTTCCGCAGCTACGACAACGAACTCAAGGAAACCAACCAGCATCTGAGCACCGGCAATGTCGATGCCGCTCTCGCCGTGCTGGAGAAAAACAACACGGGCGAGGACAAGGACCTGCTCTATTGGTTCGAGAAGGGCGAACTGCTGCGTTCCAAGGGCGACCTGGCAGGCAGCCAGAACGCCTGGCGCGAAGCCGACGGCATGGTATTCAAATGGGAAGAATCGGTCAGGCTCGACACCGACAAGTACCTGAGCCAGTTCGGTAGCTACCTGATCAACGACAAGGTCCGCCGCTACGAAGGCTACGACTACGAAAAAGTCATGCTGACCACGCAGATGGCCCTCAACCTGCTGGCACAGAACGATTTCGATGGTGCCCGCACGGCGATCAAGAAAACCCATGAGCGCGAGGCAGTGATCGCCGAACTTCGCGACAAGGAATACCTCAAGCGCGAGGAAGAGGCCGAAAAGGAAGGGCTCAAGACCGAGTACAAGGACCTTCAGGGCTATCCGGTGGCGGCCCTGGACGCACCTGAAGTCATCAGCCTCAAGAACAGCTATCAGAGCGCCTTCAGCCACTTCCTGTCCGGCTATGTCTACGAGGCACTTGGCGAAAGGGGCCTGGCTGCGCCGGGCTATCGCAAGGCCGCTGAATTGCTGCCCAACACCCCGCTGCTGGAACAGGCGCTGCTCGACCTCGACAAGACCCCGGGCAAGGACCAGGACAGTGACGTGCTGATAGTCGTCCAGAGCGGCCTTGCCCCGGCACGCGACTCGATCCGTATTCCTCTTCCCTTGATGATCAGCGGCAACCTGGTGATCACTCCGCTGTCGTTTCCGATCATGCGCGAAGATGCGTCCACGGCACGCATCAGCCAGATCAACCTGGACGACAAGGCGCTGAACCTCACTGCGCTCAACAGCACTTCGGCCATGTCCCGTCGTGCCCTGCGCGACGACATGCCCGGCATCATCCTGCGCACCACCGTACGCGCGGTAACCCGTGGCGTGGCGCAGAAGCAGATCAACGAGACCAACCCGATGGCCGGACTGGTCATGGGCATCGCCTCGACCATCACCGAGGGCGCCGACACCCGCACCTGGCGCACCCTGCCCAACGACACCCTGGTCACCCGCGTGCGCCTGCGCCAGGGCGAGCACCAGTTGAGCCTGCCGTCGGGCCTGGGTGGCAGCAAGGTGGTGGTCAAGGTCGAGCATCCGTACCAGGTCGTCGCTCTGCGCGTGGTCGGCAACCAGGTCTATACCGCCGGCCAGGCAGCCCACGTCCTCACTCCTCCCGCGCCGGCCGCCGCCGTCGCCAGCCTCAAGTAAACGAAGGATTCGTCATGCGATTCAAACTGTCCCTCGCCCTCGCCGCCGCCCTCCTGGCCGGCTGCGCCACCCCGCCGCCACCCGCACCCGGCAGCGCTGCCAGCAAGGTCGCGGTGATGGGCAAGCTGAAGAACATCGAGACCGGCCCGATGCGGGTCGCGCGCGAGAACGGCTTCCTTACCGTCAAGGTGGCGCTGAACAACACCAGTGGCAGCAACAGGACGCTGTTCTATCGCTTCGCCTGGCTGGGCAACGATGGCTTCCCGGTCGCCGATGAGGAGAGCTGGAAGACCGTGACCCTTTATGGCTCGCAGTCCACCGTACTGCCCGCCATCGCACCGGTGCCACAGGCCACCGATTTCCGTCTTGAAGTCCAGTCGCAGTAATTCTTTCCAGGAGTTTTCCATGAAGTTCATCCAGATTTCCCTGCTCGCTGCCGTCGTCGCCCTGGCCAGCGGCTGCTCCAGCCCGTCCCCGGTACTGGGCGGCAAGAACATCAGCTATGGCGACAGCAAGGCCGTCGAACTGGTGACCAACGAGTTCGGTTCCACCGACCTGCAGATGATCGCCGAGAGCATGACCCGCTCGCTGGCCCAGTCCGGCGTGCTGCACGGTCGCCCCGTGGTGCAGGTCTACGACGTGAAGAACAAGACCAGCGAGTACATCGATACCCGCGAGATCACCACGTCGATCAAGACCCAGCTGATGAAGTCCGGCACCGCTCGCTTCGCCAGCGACAACAACCAGATGGACAGCCAGGTCGACCAGCTCAAGCTGCAGAACCAGAGCGGCCTGTACAAGAAAAGCACCGTTGCCAAGACCGGCAACATGATCGCCGCCAAGTACCGCCTGGAAGGTTCGATCAGCTCGATCGTCAAGCGCAGCAGCGATTACAAGGACGTGTTCTACAAGTTCAGCCTGCAACTGGTCGATGTCGAAAGCGGCCTGGCCGAATGGATGGACGAAAAAGAAATCCGCAAGACAACGGAGCGCTAAGCAATGCGTGCATGGATGGGAATCCTCGGCCTGGCTTGCGCCTTCGGCGTGCAAGCGGCCCCCAGGGTGGCGGTGACCGACCTCGCGTACCAGGAACGTGTGGAGCAGTACATCCACATCGTCGCCGCGCAGAGCAATTCATCGGCCAGTCCGTACCACGCCAGCAGCGCGTCGAGCTACGCCGAGTTCGAGAGCAGCGACAGCTACATCGAGCAGACCGAACTGCGCAAGTTCAGCGGCGACATCAAGGGCGAGATCCTCAAGTCAGGGATGTTCCAGCTGGTCCAGGGCAAGCCGTACATCACCGGCAGCAAGACCGATGTCTACGACATCATCAAGCGCATCAAGGCCGGCGATTTCAAGGGTGCCGACTACGTGCTGTTCGGTACGCTCTCGGACATCGACTTCCAGCGCGACATCAATGCCCTCGACCACACCAGCAGCTATTCGGCGGTACTGGGCCTGACGCTGGTGGCGGACTTCAGCCTGATCAATACACGCACCTACGAAATCACCTCGGCATTCACTGCCATGGGCGAAGGGCAGGACACCAAGCTGGTGGGCTCGCGGGATATCAAGGTCAGCCTGAACCGGCCAAGAGTGGTGCGGGAAGTATCGAAGGAGCTGGGCGTGGATGTAGCCCGGCAGATGGCGGAGCAGTTGGGTGGGCAGGTGCCGGGAGAAGGGCGCCCGGTGCAGCGCAACAATCTGCCGCCGGATGAGCCGGCGAAGATTCTGCGCTGAATTCACCGGCCTAATCGCTGGCAAGCCAGCTCCCACAGGTACTGCATACACCGGACCTGTGGGAGCTGGCTTGCCAGCGATAGGGCCGGCACTACCTCAGACCGGCGCCCGGCGAATCGTGGCCAGCAAGGTCGCCGCCCCGAGGAACAACCCGGCAAAGGTGCGGTTCATCCGCCGCTGCTGTTTCGGCGTGCGCAGCAGGCGCAGCACTTTCGACGCCAGCCCGGTGTAACCGGCCATCACCAGCAGATCCACACTGATCATGGTCACCGTGATCATCATGTATTGCGGCAGCAGCGCTTCATGCGGATTGATGAACTGCGGCAGCACCGCCAGCATGAACACCAGCGCCTTCGGGTTGCTGACGTTCACCAGGAACCCGCGGAATACAAGGCTCAGCGGCCTGCCGATCGGGCGCACCGCGGATTCATCGGACAAGTCGGCCGGCAGCGCCCGCCATTGCTTGACCGCGAGATAGACCAGGTAGGCCACCCCGAACCACTTGATCACCTGGAAGGCCGTCGCCGAAGCCGCCAGCACCGCGCCTACCCCGGCAGCGATGATCGCGATCTGCAGGATCAGGCCCAGTTGCAGGCCCAGGGCATTCCAGTACCCGCGCCAGAATCCGTATTGCAGGCCACAGGACATCGAGGCGATGGCCCCGGCACCCGGCGACAGGCTGATTACCCAGCAGGCGGCAAAAAAGGCCAACCACGTTTCCAGCGACATCTCACACCTCGGCCAAAAAATCGGTTCAAGGGCCCAACGCTAATCCGCCTGAAGGAAAATCACCACAAAAGTTTTCAGGGAACCATCACTTGCCGAGGGACTTGTCTTCGCCCACCAGCGGCAGCCCATCGCTACCACGCCAGCGGCGCACGGATTTCTGGAAGAACTGGCTGTTCGGCACCTGTACCAGCGCGCCGCCGGTTTCCGGCATTTCCACCAAGGTGGTGAACAGCAGGTTGATCGCCGTGACCCGGCCCTTGATGCCGGGCTTGTCGGTGGTATCGACCAGTTCCACCACATCACCGATGCGGAATGGTCCGACGGTGAAGATCAGCACCGCGCAGAGCAGATTGGAAAGCACGCTCCAGATCGCGAAGAAGGCTACCGCTGCCACCGCGACGAACCCCGACAGGGCGGTCCACAACACGGTAGCGGACACACCCAGGCGCTCCAGCACGAACAGCACCGCGCTGCCCATGATCAGCCAGCGCAGGCCGCCACGCAGCGGCATCATCAGTTGCGGCGGCAGCGGGTAGCGTTCGCCCAGGGTCTTGAGGCTGCGCGCCACCAGGCGTTGCAGAACGAAGGCCACCACCAGGATCAGCAGGATCTGCAGGCCCATCCAGAACGGCCCGAGCCATTCCACCGGGATCATCTGCCGCAACGACTCCATCAGGACAATGCCTCCAGCTCCGCCTGCATGGTCTCCAGCACTTCCAGCGCTTCCATCCAGGCTTCTTCCAGTTCCGCTTCGCGGGCTTTCAGTTGCGCCTGACGTGCCAGCAGGTCGCGCAGTTCATCCTTGCGCGCCGCCTCGTAGACGCCACTGTCACCGAGGCTCGCCTCGACCTTCGCGAGGTCTGCGTGCAGCTTGCTCAACTCGGCTTCCAGCTTGTCGGCCTGGCACTTGTGCGGTGCCAGTTGCTGGCGCAGGGCGGCGGCGGCCTGGCGCTGGGCCTTCTTGTTGGTCTTGTCCGGGTTGACCGGGCTGTTGCTGACCGGCGCATTGCGCTGGCGATAGTCGACCAGCCAGCGGGCGTAGTCGTCGAGGTCGCCCTCGAACTCGCTGACCTTGCCATCGGCGACCAGGAGGAACTCGTCGGTGGTGCTCTTGAGCAGATGTCGATCGTGGGAAACCACCACCACGGCGCCGCTGAATTCCTGCAGGGCCATGGTCAGCGCCAGGCGCATTTCCAGGTCCAGGTGGTTGGTCGGTTCGTCGAGCAGCAACAGGTTCGGCCGCTCCCAGGCGATCAACGCCAGGGCCAGGCGGGCCTTTTCACCACCGGAGAAATTGACCACCGGTTCGTCGCAGCGATCGCCACGGAAGTCGAAGCCACCGAGGAAATCGCGCAGGGTCTGCTCGCGCTCGCTGGGCGCCAGGCGTTGCAGATGAAGGAGCGGGCTGGCCTTGCTGTCCAGCGAGTCGAGCTGGTGCTGGGCGAAGTAGCCGACCGCGGTGTTCTCCCCGCGAACCAGGCGCCCGGCCAGCGGCTGCAGCTCGCCGGAAAGGTTCTTGATCAGGGTCGATTTACCCGCGCCGTTGGGGCCGAGCAGGCCGATCCGGGCACCGGGTACCAGTTGCAGCTTGACCTTTTCCAGCACGGTCTTCTCGCCGTAACCCAGGCGGGCTTCGGACAGGTCGAGCAACGGGCTGGAGATCTTCTGCGATTCACGGAAAACGAAGTCGAACGGCGAATCGACATGGGCGGCGGTCAGCTCTTCCATGCGCTCCAGCGCCTTGATCCGGCTCTGCGCCTGGCGGGCCTTGGTGGCCTGGGCCTTGAAGCGGGCGATGTACTTTTCCATGTGCGCACGCTGGGCCTGCTGCTTCTCGTAGGCCTGTTGCTGCTGCGCCAGGCGCTCGGCCCGGGCTCGCTCGAACGCCGTGTAGCCGCCGCGATAGAGCGTCAGCTTGCACTGTTCGACGTGGGCGACGTGATCGACCACGGCATCGAGGAAGTCCCGGTCGTGGGAAATCAGCAACAGCGTGCCGGGGTAACCCTTGAGCCAGTCTTCCAGCCAGAGGATCGCATCGAGATCCAGGTGGTTGGTCGGTTCGTCGAGCAGCAGCAGGTCGGAGGGGCACATCAGTGCCTGGGCCAGGTTCAGGCGCATCCGCCAGCCACCGGAAAAGTCACCGACACGGCGATCCATCTGTTCGTTGCTGAAGCCCAGGCCGGCCAGCAACTTGCGTGCACGGGCGTCGGCGGTATAGCCGTCGGCGCTGTCGAGCTCGACATGCAGGCGCGCCAGCGCGGCGTTATCGTGCGCGGCTTCGGCAGCGGCCAGCTCGTCCTGGACCTTGCGCAGGCGAATATCGCCATCGAGCACATAGTCCACAGCCAGGCGATCGAGGGTGTCGACCTCCTGGCGCATATGGGCGATGCGCCAGTCGCCGGGCAGCTGGCAGTCACCCGAGTCCGGGGTGAGCTCGCCGCGAAGCAAGGCGAACAGGCTGGATTTGCCGGCGCCATTGGCACCGATCAGGCCGGCTTTCTGGCCGGCGTGCAGGGTCAACTCGGCGCCTTCTAGCAGGCGTTGCGGACCACGCTGTAAAGTGAGGTTCGAAAGTCTGATCATAATGGCGGCGGAGTCTACCAGCTTCGCTGGCAACTGGCGCGAGCAGGAATATGCACACCGACCTGTGGGATTTCGCCGTCGGGCTTTATGCCCGTCCTGGCGTGGAAACAGCCTGCCTGGAATTGCAGGCATTGGACGCCGATGTCTGCCTGCTGCTCTGCGGCGCCTGGCTGGAACAGCGCTGCGTGGCACTCAGCGACGGGCGTGTCGAAGGGCTTCGGCAACTGGCCAGGCCCTGGCAAACCGATGTGGTCCGACCGTTACGCGCACTGCGCCAGCAATGGCGCGCCGACGCGCTGAAGGATGCGCAACTGGCGGCCCTGCGTGAACGATTGAAGGCACTTGAACTGGATGCGGAACGCCTGCAACTGCAACGCCTGCAAGACATGTGCAGTGGCTGGCCGAACGGAGCCGAAGCCCCGTCGGAAAGCTGGCTGGCCCGGCTGGCGCCGGCAGCCTCCCGCGATCACGACGCGCTGCGTGTGCTGCGCGTCGCGGCGGGAACCACTCAGGAAGCCGAAGACGGCGTCTGAGTGCTTGGGGTGGCAGCAGCAGGCGTTGCCGCCGGCGCTGGCGAAGCAGCAGGCGCCGGTGCCGGAGTGGCAGCCGGAGTAGCGGGCTTGGCCGCAGCGGGCTTGGCGACGGCAGGTTTTGCCGCTGGCTTGGCTGCTGCAGGTTTGGCAGGTGCCTTGGTCGCGGCCGGCTTGGCGGCGGGCTTGGCGGCTGGTTTTGCGGCAGCCGGCTTGGCAGCGGCAGGCTTGGCGGCTGGTTTCGCAGCAGCAGGCTTGGCCGCCGGTTTGGCAGCAACTGGCTTGGCAGCGGGTTTCGCAGCAGCAGGCTTGGCAGCGGCTTTGGCTGGAGCTTTAGCCGCAGTGCTGGCCGGTTTGGCCGCTGCTGGCTTGGCAGCAGCAGGCTTCGCGGCTGGCTTGGCGGGTGCCTTGGCAGCAGCGGTTTTCGCAGCGGGTTTGGCGGTAGCGGCTTTGGCAGCAGGCTTGGCAGCTACTGGTTTCGCGGCTGGCTTGGCTGGAGCCTTGGCAGCGGCGGTTTTTGCGGCAGGCTTGGCAGCAGCTGGTTTCGCGGCTGGCTTGGCCGGAGCCTTGGCAGCAACAGCCTTCGCGGCTGGCTTGGCCGGAGCCTTGGCAGCAGCAGCCTTGGCGGCAGGTTTGGCCGGCGCCTTGGCGGCAGCAGGCTTGGCGGCCGGTTTCGCGGCGGCCTTGGCAGCAGCAGCAGGTTTAGCCGGAACGCGAGAGGACAGGGCCTTGGCCGCAGCCTCACGAACCTTGCCGACGCCCTGGGCAATTTTCAGGCTTTCCTGGGCATCTTTTTTCAGTTGCACAATATAAGTACGGGTCTGGGTCTGGCGATCTTTCAAAGAATCGAGCAGTGCTTCCAGTTCGCCAACCGCGGTTTTTGCCTTGTCCTGCGCCTTGGCTTTACCAGAGGCGGCAACGTCCTGAAGTTTCAGGCGCGACTTGTGCAGTTTCTCCTGAGCCTTGCCACGTTGTTTTTCCAACTTGGCGAGCAGTTTTTCCGCATCGGCCAGCGCTTGCGAGCAGGCATCTTCCAAATGCTCGAGCAGGCTGCCCGAGAGTTGTTGCAGCAGGTGCAACGGCGTGTTGACTGGCTTCTTGTTGGCCGACATGGCTTTCCTCCTGGCTGACGAAATTGCGGCTCATACTAGACCTGTGCTGCTATCGCCGCTAGGGCATGTTGACAGTAAAGAAGTCGCCGCGTTGCATGCCTGGGCAAAGTTGTCGAAGCTGCCGCTGGGGGCAAGTGTAGTTGCTGCGTTACAGAATGCAGACAATTAACTAACTTGCCTCGGCGAACAGGCATAATCAAACCCGCTGCAACTCTTCTTTTTTCATCTTCGGAGCCAGCCCGTGCCGCGCTATTTGCTGCTGTCGTTATTCTTCCTGCTGCCCCCGGCCCATGCGGAACAATCCGCCGCTGCATCGGATCATGATCTGGCCTACAGCCTCGGCGCCAGCCTTGGCGAACGCTTGCGTGCGGAAGTCCCCGGGCTGCAGCTCCAGGCCCTGATCGAAGGGTTGCAGCAGGCTTACCAGAACAAACCACTTGCCCTGCCCCAGGCACGTATCGATGCCATCCTCGCCCAACATGACCAGCAAGCCAACGATGCGGCCGCACAGTCCCATGTCGAACAGGCACTGGCTGCGGAGCGACGCTTTATCGCCAACGAACGCGGCCGTGCCGGCGTGCGTGAATTGAGCGATGGCGTACTGATGAGCCTGTTGCAGCAAGGCACGGGCGCCAGGCCGAAAGCGGGCGGCAAGGTAAAGGTGCGTTATGTAGGGAGATTGCCGGACGGCACGGTCTTCGACCAGAACGACCAGCCCCAGTGGTTCAACCTGGACAGCGTGATCGCGGGTTGGCAGGCGGCGCTGCCGGAGATGGCGGCGGGCTCGAAATACCGCCTGGTGATCCCGTCCGGGCAGGCTTATGGCGCCGATGGTGCAGGCGACCTGATCGCCCCCTACACGCCACTGGTATTCGAGATCGAATTGCTCGACGTTGCCGACTGAGCGTCGGCAACGTTACAGGGCCAGGCGTCAGGCAAGCGCTGCTGCGTTTTCCTTGTGCGCCGTGTGCAACGCGTCGATGAGGCCATCTTCAAGTTCGAAGCGCTCACGCAACTTGCTGCCCAGTTTCTTCAACTCTTCGGCGAAATGCTCGGGATCGGTACATTCGCCTTTGCTGCAATGATCATTGAACTGCAGCGCCTGTTCAGTGCTGAGACGGATGAACTCATCGATCCCTTGTGCCTTGAGCACGCCGCTATCGTCACCGAAAGCCTTGGCTTCGCTGATCAACTGTTCCCAGATTTCAAAGTGCCAGGCCGAGACATAATCCACGAGGATCTCGCAGAACCGGCCATTGAGTGACTTGTCGGCAAATGCCGGTTTGGCATCGCGCAATTCGCGGAACGCAGTGACCAGCTCCTTTCGCTCCTGCAGCCAGCGGTCAATGAGCTTGTGAACCCCACCCCAGCGTTCCTGAGCATTCTGACAACTATCTAACATGGCGGTCTCATCCCTTAAGGGTCGTGCCCCCTGCGCCCCGATATCGCAAGTCGCGATGAAAAAGGAACAACGGCAGAACGGCATTGAGCAGCAGTGTTTTCGGTATGCGTGCAGGGAGATTATTCCCGCACGCCCTTGGCTTCAAGGTACGCAGTCGACTAGTTTCATACAAGTGTTTGATCCTGCGACCCATCGCCGCCGGCCGTTTGAAATGGCGACCAACCCTTTCATGACCCCGAGGAATCGGCCAGGTTCAGCCGGCGTTGCGGCAGCAAGCGAATCAGCACCGCCACCGCCAGCCCGACGAACGCCAGCAGGCTCCATTCCGGCACGCTCAGGCTGAAGAAACTCCAGGTGATCGGCACGCATTCGGCCGACCCCAGCACCAGGGCATGCAGCCATTGGCTGGCTGTTCCCTGTTCGAGAAGGTAGGCCAGGTTCTGCTCGCACGGAATCTCGGGTGATGGAAACAGCCCTTGCAGCCATACATGCCGCGCCGCCAGTGCGCTACCGGCCAGCGACTGTCCCAGGCAGGCCCATAGCCAGATGCGTGCGCCACTGCGCCCGGGCGCGCGCAGCATCGCCATCAGGCAGGTAAGCGAGAACGTCGCCAGCAGGAAACGTTGCCCCAGGCACAGCGGACATGCCGCCAGCCCCAGGCCGAGCTCGAGGTAGAACGAGCCACACAGAACCAGAAAGGACGCCAGGAATGCCGGGAAAAAGAAGGAGCGCAGACAAGCCAGAGGCATGACAGGACCAGGGCAGAAAAGACATTTGGCAACGGTAGAGGAAAGCGCCTCGTTGTTTCAAGAAGCGACTAAAGGGACAAGTCTCTGATTTTTAATGGAAAATTCACCTAGATCAGTAGGAAAAATCCACAAACCTGCTAAGAAGCCTCTACTAGAGCCTTTTTCACGGGCTGACCCTGGCGATCAGCCCGTGATCGCTGTCAAGCCCGCACTGGGTCAGGCAGTGGCAGGGCGAGCAGGCGTTCGTCGAGCAGACCAAGTCCTTCCTGGAACAGCTGGTTGCTGCGCTCGTTCTCACCCAGGCCGGCCAGCAGGCGAGCCAGTTCGGCGCAGGCTTCCGGGTTGCGCTGCAAGCGCAGGCTGTCTTCGAGATAATCCCGCGCCTTGCCCCACAAGCGATTCTGCAGGCTAAGCCGCCCCAGGGTCAGCAGCAGGCCGGGATCCTGCGGATGGGCCTTGAGCCAGCCTTCGGCGGTCTGCAATTGCTTCGCCGGGTCGCTGCCGCGCACCAGGCCGTACAGACGCGCCAGGTGAGTCTCATAATCGCGCTTGAGGGCAGTGCGAAGGATTTCCTCCGCCTCGTTTTCCGCGCCAAGTTGACGAAGCTGCTCGGCATAGGCCAAGACCAACTGCGGCTCTTGCCGCTGGGCGTTGGTCAGTTGCTGCCAGGCGCGCTCCAGCGACTGTCGCGCGGCCTGGCCGTCGTCCTCGCGCTGGGCCGCCAGGGAAAGGTTCTGCCCCCAGGCCCGGCGCTCCAGTTCCGCCAGTTCCTTGGCCGAAAGCACCTTGTCCTTGCGCAGTTCCGGCATCAGGCGGATCAGTGCCGACCAGTCGCCACGCTGCTGATACAGACGCTGCAACTGCCTCAGGACCTGCACATTGTGCGGGTGACGCTCGTGCATGGCCTGCAGGGTTTCAAGAGCGGCATCGGTGTCGCCGCGATCGACCTGCAACTGCGCATGAGTCAGGGCGATCGCCAGTTCCGCCTGTGGCTGACGCTCCAGCGCCCGTTCCAGCAGGCTGTCGCTGTCTTCGGTGCGCCCCAGCTCGTTGGCCGCACGGGCCGCGCCGAGGTAGTACAGCAGCGGTTGGCGCTCGGCCTCGGCAGCACGATGCAGATGCCGCTGGGCGCTGGCCCAGCGCCCCTCGGCCAGGTCCAGCTGGCCCTGCTCGATGGCGAGCCGGGTACGCCGGCTGCGGTTGCGCCGCGACCATGGATTGACCACACCGGTAGAGGTCAGCACCAGACCGATAAGCAGCTTGAGCAACCACAGGACCAGAACCACGGCTGCCAGCAGCGCCAGGGTCGCCCACAGGCTCGATTCATAGCGGAAACCGTCATAGGCGATCAGCACGTAGCCTGTGTGCCTGGCTACGGCGATACCCAGCAGGGTCGCGACGACAATCGCCACGATCACCAGGATGTAGGCGCGTTTCATGGCGTCGCCTCCCCGGCTTTCTCACCCGGCTGGCGCAGGATCGCTTCCTCGGCGGGCAGATGCCGGCGCTCGAGATAGGCCTGTACGGCGGCCAGGCTTTCAGCCAGGTCCGGCGTGACCACGGTCACCGGTTCCTTCACCAGCGCGTTGAGCTGGTCCAGCATCAGGCGGCTCTGTTCGTTGTCCTTGTTGAAGCTGCCCAGCAACACGCTGCGCGCTTCATCCAGGGCCTGGCCGTAGACCTTGGCCTCGCCGTTCAACGCTGCCCACTGCGCCTGTTCCAGGGCCAGGCTCAGGGCCAGGCGCACCTGGGCAAGGGCCTGTCCGGCGAGCAACGGACGAATGTTGTCATCGGCGTTGAAATCGATACGGAAGTAACGCGAGATCTGCGCCCACCATTGCGCCCACCGACTGTCACTGTCGGCGCCGGCCCCCAGGCCGAACAGGGGTTCGCCATCATTCTTGAATTCCGGCGCCAGCGCATTGAGCTGCACGACGTGCTCACGCAGCGCGGCAAGCTTGAGGAACAAGCCGGTGCGGTCCGGCTGTTGCACGCTGTTCAAGGCGGCAAGACTGCGGGCCAGTTGCTCGCGGGCCGCGAAGGAACCCGGGTCGCTCTGCTCGCGCAGGATCTGGTCGGCGCCTTCCACCAGCGCCCGGGCGCTGGCGATGTCCTGCAAGGCGGACAGGCGCAGGCTGGCCAGCCGCAGCAAGTGTTCCGCCTCGGCCAGGCGCCAGTCCTTGCGGCTGGCGCCCAGTACCGTTTCCAGGCGCTGGCTCAGGCGTTGCTGGTCGCCCTGCAGTTGCGCGACCAGGCGGCGGCGGTCCTCCAGCTCGCTGGCCGGAGGCAAGCTGTCGAGCTGCGCCGATAGCTGCTGCTCGCGGGCTTGCAAGGCCTCGCTTTGCTGATTGAGCTGGCGAACCTGCTCGACCTGGTCCTGGTTCACCTGCTGCAGGTGCCGCACCTGCCACAGCCCCCAGCCACCGGCTGCCACACCTGCGGCGCCGAGCAGCAGGGCGAGGACCGCCAGACCGTTTCCGGAACGCCCGGAAGACGCAGGCGCAGGATTCGTCGAAGCCTCGGACGTCGTTTGCTGTTCTTCGTTGGGCAAGGCTGTTTCGCTCACGTATCCATCCTTTGTTTTCAGGCGCGTCGCCTCAGCTTAGCGCCTCAGGAAGCGGGTGCAGGGGTTTCCTGCAGCGCCGCCAGCAAAGCCGCGGCACCGGCGCCACGGCAATCCACCACATTCTGCGCACCGGCCTGTCGGGCGATCTGCGCGACCCGCGGGCTCGGCACGAACAAGGGCAGCCGCGCCAGTCGCGGCCAATCCTGCGCAGCAAGCGCGCGCAGGTGTTCGAAGCCCTGTCCACTGCTGACCACCACCCCGTTCAGGCGTTCCGCTACGATCCGCTGCACCAGGGCATTGGCAGGGTAGTCGGGGAGCCCGCGACGGTACAGCGGCAGATAGTCGACATGCGCACCCTGCGCAGTCAACTGGCTGGCCAGCAGTTCGCGGCCGTCCTCTCCACGCATGATCAGCACCTGCGGCGTTGCGCAGGCCAGGGCCGCCTGCAGGCGAGGCAGGCGCAGCAGCGCTTCGCTGTCGTCGGCGCCTTGCGGGTAATGCACCTCCAGCCCCTGCTCCTCAAGCACCGCGGCGGTCGCCGCGCCGACGGTGAACCAGGCCAGCGGCGGCAACGAGGACCAGTGTTCGGCACACAGCGCCAACCCCAGGCGGGCTGCCGGCTTGCTCACCACGATAACCGCACGGTAGTGATCAAGGTTGCGCACCAACGCCCGCTGCTTCTCCGAAACCGCCAGCGGCTGGATGTCGAGCAAAGGCATGCAACTGCCGTACACACCGGCGGCATCCAGGGTGGCGGCCAGGGCCGCGCACTCTTCGCCCGGCCGGGTCAGCAGCAGCCGCCAGGCGGTCACGGGTGACCGGCCTCGCCATAGACGGCTTTGAGAATGTCGCCGGCGCCCTGGGCCAGCAGCGCTTCGGCGACCTGTATGCCAAGGGTTTCGGCATCGCCACGGGGGGCCCGGCCTTGCGCGTTCAGCAGCGCACCGCCAGCCGGCTCGCCCACCAGGCCGCGCAGCCATAACTGGTCACCTTCGAGCACGGCGTAGCAGGCAATCGGCACCTGGCAGCCGCCGTTGAGATGTTTGTTGAGTGCCCGCTCGGCACTGACGCGGTCGGCAGTGTCGGCGTGATGGAGTGGCGCCAGCAGTGCATGGATTTCGCTGTCGGCGCTGCGGCATTCAATACCGACGGCCCCCTGGCCGCCTGCCGGCAGGCTGTCATCGACGCTGATGGTGTCGGTGATGCGGTCTTCGAAACCAAGGCGGATCAGCCCGGCAGCCGCAAGAATGATGGCGTCGTATTCACCGGCGTCCAGCTTGGCCAGGCGGGTGTTGACGTTGCCGCGCAGGAAACGGATCTGCAGGTCAGGGCGGCGGGCCAGCAACTGGGCCTGACGGCGCAGGCTGGAAGTGCCGACGATGCTGCCGGCCGGCAGCGCATCGAGGCTGGAGAAGGTATTGGAAACAAAGGCGTCGCGTGGGTCTTCACGTTCGCAGATGCAGAACAGGCCGAGGCCCTCGGGGAAGTCCATCGGCACGTCCTTCATCGAGTGCACGGCGATATCCGCCTGCTGTTCGAGCAGCGCGGTTTCCAGCTCCTTGACGAACAGGCCCTTGCCGCCGATCTTCGACAACGGCGAGTCGAGCAGCTTGTCGCCGCGACTGACCATCGGCACCAGGGTCACGATCAGGCCCGGATGCGCCTGTTCCAGGCGGGCTTTGACATATTCGGCCTGCCACAGGGCAAGGGCGCTTTTGCGGGTGGCAATGCGGATTTCGCGAGTGGACATGGAACGATCCGTACGAGATAGATTCGCCGGATGATAACAGCTAGATCAAAGTCCCTTGCAGATCCATGTCAGCAAAGAAGTGACCGTCCGTGGCCGCGATCGCTCCATCCCCGCCCTAAAGCTGCTGCATCATTTTGCGGACGCCGGCCACATGCCGGCGGCTGACGATCAGCGCATCGCCATTCAAACCTTTGAGGAACAGCTGGAAATGCCCGAGGGGCGTGCGTTGCAGGCGTTCGATACGGTCGCGCGCGACCAGGGCATTGCGGTGGATGCGCACGAAGCGCTCGCCGAATTCATCCTCCAGCGCCTTCAGCGGCTCATCCAGAAGGACCTCGCCGTGTTCATGGCGCAAGGTGACGTACTTGTGGTCGGCGATGAAGTAGATCACCTGGTCCAGGGGAATCAGCTCGATGCCCTTGCGGGTCCGCGCGCTGATGTGGCTGCGCGGAGCGCTGCCGCTGTCTCCGGCCGGGCGGGTCAGGGCCGCAAGCTGCGTGCGGTTGGGGCGCTCGGCCTTGCGCAGGGCATCGTGCAGGGCATCGCTCTGCACCGGCTTCAATACGTAGCCAAGGGTGCTTTCCTTGAACGCCTCGAGGGTGAACTCATCTTCGGCGGTGCAGAACACCAGCGCCGGCGGGGCTTCGCGCTCGCACAGGCGGGCGGCGACCTGCAGGCCGTCCATGCCGGGCATGCGGATGTCGAGCAGGACCACGTCGGGCTTGTGGCTATCGATCAGCGCCAAAGCCTCTTCGCCATTGGTGGCGCTGGGCTCCAGCACGGTATAGCCCTCCAGTTCGCCGAGCAGGCGGCTCAGGCGTTCGCGGGCTTGGGGTTCGTCATCAACGATCAGGACATTCATATTGCGCTGGATTCCTGCGTGAGTCTCGCACAAGGCATACGTGGACAATCACGGTGACAGGCCGTCACGGCGACCCACGCTCTGACTCGCACGATGGCTAAAGATTCACTGGTCGACAGCAAACAATGCCGATCCTCTGTCCAACTGTAGACGGTTGCCGCAACACTGCCGTTCAATCGTTGAATATCCCCCGCCAGCGCGACATAAACCCGCACTTGTACCGACCGCCGAGCCCCGTGGCGGCCGGCAACCCTGTTATCATCCGCACACTTTTTCCCGTTCACGCCTTCAACGAGCGAATCCATGAGCACTGACAAGACCAACCAGTCCTGGGGCGGCCGCTTCAGTGAACCCGTCGACGCCTTCGTCGCCCGCTTCACCGCCTCCGTCACCTTCGACCAGCGCCTGTACCGCCACGACATCATGGGTTCGATCGCCCACGCCACCATGCTGGCGAAGGTCGGCGTGCTCACCGACGCCGAGCGCGACAGCATCATCGACGGCCTGAAGACCATCCAGTCCGAGATCGAGGCCGGCAACTTCGACTGGCGCGTCGACCTGGAAGACGTGCACATGAACATCGAGGCACGCCTGACCGACCGCATCGGCATCACCGGCAAGAAACTGCACACCGGCCGCAGCCGCAACGACCAGGTGGCTACCGATATCCGCCTGTGGCTGCGTGACGAGATCGACCTGATCCTCGGCGAGATCACCCGCCTACAGCAGGGCCTGCTGGAACAGGCCGAGCGCGAGGCGGAAACCGTCATGCCCGGCTTCACCCACCTGCAGACCGCCCAGCCGGTAACCTTCGGCCACCACCTGCTGGCCTGGTTCGAAATGCTCAGCCGCGACTACGAGCGCCTGGTGGATTGCCGCAAGCGTACCAACCGCATGCCCCTGGGCAGTGCCGCCCTGGCCGGTACCACCTACCCCATCGACCGCGAGCTGACTTGCCAGTTGCTGGGCTTCGAAGCCGTGGCCGGCAACTCGCTGGATGGCGTCTCCGATCGCGATTTCGCCATCGAGTTCTGCGCTGCGGCCAGCGTGGCGATGATGCACCTGTCGCGCTTCTCCGAAGAGCTGGTGCTGTGGACCAGCGCACAGTTCCAGTTCATCGACCTGCCTGACCGGTTCTGTACCGGCAGCTCGATCATGCCGCAGAAGAAGAACCCTGACGTGCCGGAGCTGGTACGCGGCAAGACCGGCCGGGTGTTCGGCGCCCTGACCGGCCTGCTGACCCTGATGAAGGGGCAGCCACTGGCCTATAACAAGGACAACCAGGAAGACAAGGAACCGCTGTTCGACGCCGCCGACACCCTGCGCGACTCGTTGCGGGCCTTCGCCGACATGATCCCGGCGATCAAGCCGCGTCATGCGGTGATGCGCGAAGCGGCCCTGCGCGGCTTCTCCACCGCCACCGACCTGGCCGATTACCTGGTGCGCCGCGGCCTGCCGTTCCGTGACTGCCACGAGATCGTCGGCCATGCGGTGAAATATGGCGTTGATACCGGCAAGGACCTGGCCGAAATGAGCCTGGAAGAACTGCGCCAGTTCAGCGACCAGATCGATCAGGACGTGTTCGCCGTGCTGACCCTGGAAGGTTCGGTCAACGCGCGCAACCACATTGGTGGGACCGCTCCGGCGCAGGTTCGCGCTGCGGTAGCACGCGGCAAGGCCCTGCTGGCCAGCCGCTAAGTACACTGGCCCCTTGTGGGAGCTGGCTTGTCGGACCGCCGAACCGCAGCGATAACTATGGTGAATTCACTACAGCTATCGCTGGCAAGCCAGCTCCCACAGGGTCCTGTATTCTTCCTTATTGCTGACTACGCGCCTTCACCACCTTCTCCAGGAAGGTCGGGAACATCGCCGCCTTCGCTTCATTGATCGCCGCCACGTGCGGGTTCTGCCCGATCAGTTCCAGCAGCGCTACCGCCTGCGGGAAGTCTTCCAGTACATCCACGCCATATACCTTCCTGCCCACCACCCGGGCCAGATCGACGCTGAAGAAGAAATACAGGTCCGCCACGGTGAAGCGTTCACCTGCCACATAAGGCGCGAACACCCCATTGCGCTTGAGGGTTGCCAGCCCAGCCAGCAGCTCCGGCCAGGCCTTGGCCTTGAGCGGTTCCGGTACTTCGGCGCCAAAGAAGGACTGCGGGTAGAACACGCGGGCGGTCAACTCGATGTACAGCTCGATTTCCTTGACCAGTTCCCAGACCTTGGCCCGGGCGAAAGGCTCGGCCGGCAGCAGCGGCTTGCCGCCTTGGGTCTGCTCGATATAGTCGAGGATGATGTCGGTCTCGCTGAGGAAACCCTGTTCGGTCTCAAGCACCGGGACCTTGCCGCGCGGGCTGATCTTCAGCGAATCCGGAACCTGGCCGCCAAAGAACAGCACTTCTTCGAAGGGCAGGCCTTTTTCCAGCAGCGCCAGTTTGACCATGTTGTAGTAGTTGCTGACCGCGAATCCATGAAGCTTGAGCATGAGGAACAGCCTCCAGGCCGTAAGGGGTTGGCCGCGCTGTTATAGCCGCAACGCCAGGCGACTGACCAGCATCATGCGGACGGCAGATACCCCGGCATTGCCGGCAAGGCCGTGGCACACTGGCTCCCTTGTCCCAAGGAGCACACCATGAGCGACCACGAGATCGACCACGACGACGATGAAGCATTCGCCGAATCGACCCTGATCCAGGCCATTGAAAACCAGCTTGAAAGCGGCGAGCCGCCGGCCGCCCAGGCCGTGTTCAACAAGCTGACCCTGGTGGGCTATGAGCGCGATGACATCCTCAACCTGATGGCCCACGTGCTGGCGATAGAGATCGATGCCATGCTCGGCGAAGACCGCCCGTTCAACGCCGAGTGGTACGAAACCGCGTTGCGCGCCCTGCCGGAGCTGCCGCCCGAGAAGGAATAAGGCAAACCCAGGCAAGGCGACTACACTGCAAGACCAGGCATCCGCAGAGGTGCCGCCCTCCTTTTCTTGAAGTCGGAGTATCTATGTCGTTCACCCCCGAGCTGGTTGCCGAACTGGAAATTCTCGCGCTGTTCAACCTGGACAGCACTCAGGAAGGACTCAAGGTCCATGCCACTGCCGCCCCGCAAACCATTGCCGCGGCAAAACGCCTTTATGAAAAGAAACTGATCGACCAGCCCGACGGCGGCTACCTGACGCAGCTTGGCCATGATGCTGCGGAAGCCACCCAACAACTGTTGACCATCCTGAACGTCGCCGAGCCCGCCTGATACAGCCCGCCAACGGCCAAGCCCGTCGCCTTTGCAACGGGCTTGCCACGACAGATTCGGCGGCGCCGACAAACGGCGCTGGAAAAATGACGTCAAAAATCAAATAGCGCTTATCGCTGTACTCCGACTGCGGCTAAACTCGCCCCTGCCTCCACGACGGCTGGTTTGAGCTTGCGATGAATCTTCCTCACGAAATCCGCCCTGATCTCGACCAGGGTATCGACCGCAAGGTCCTCGGCCAGTTGCGCAAGCGCTTCATGGACCTCAACCAGGGTCGCCTGACCCGCGCCATGGAAGGGCTGTCCAGCCGTCAGCAACAGGTGCTGACCCTGTTGCCGCTGTTCTTTCACGTCAATCATCCGCTGTTGCCGGGCTATGTGTCCGGCAATACCCTGGCCGGTGTCTCCGCCTACGAGCCGGGCCCGCAGGTGCTGGCCGAGGCCCAGCGCCTGACCCGATCGTTTTCCTACAAGGCCAGGCGTGGTGAACGGCAACAGCCGATCCACGGCCTGTTCCTGATGGGCAGCCTGGGCACCCTGGCCCAGGCCGAACAGAGCGACATGGATATCTGGGTCTGCCACGCGCCCGATGCGGACGAGGCGGCCCTGGCCGAGCTGCGCAGGAAATGCCAGCTGCTGGAAGCCTGGGCCGCCAGCCAGGGTGCCGAGGCGCACCTGTTCCTGATCGAGCCAGGCCAGTTCGTGCGCGGCGAGCGCGACAGCCGCCTGAGTTCCGACAACTGTGGCACCACCCAGCATTACCTGCTGCTCGACGAGTTCTACCGCACCGCGATCTGGCTCGCCGGGCGCACACCGCTGTGGTGGCTGGTGCCGGTCTATGAGGAAAGCAATTACGCGCAGTACACCGAGACCCTGCTGTCCAAGCGCTTCGTGCGCAGCGAAGAGGTGCTGGACCTCGGCAACCTGGCGCAAATCCCGCCCGGTGAGTTCGTCGGCGCCGGGCTGTGGCAGTTGTACAAGGGGATCGAGTCACCCTACAAATCGGTGCTCAAGCTATTGCTGACCGAGGTCTACGCCAGCGAACACCCCGACGTGCGCTGCCTGAGCCTGCACTTCAAGCAGGCCGTGTTCGCCAACATCCTCGATATCGACGAGCTGGACCCGTACATGATGGTCTACCGCCGCATCGAGCAGTACCTGCAACGGCGCAACGAAACCCAGCGCCTGGAGCTGGTACGACGCAGCCTGTACCTGAAGGTCAACCGCAAGATCAGCCAGATGGCCCGGCAAAAACCCAACTGGCAGAGCGAGCTGCTGCAGCGCCTGACGCACGAGTGGGGCTGGGACGAACGCCAGTTGGCCCTGCTCGACAGCCGCAGCCAATGGAAAGTGCGCCAGGTGGCGGCCGAACGCCGGGTGCTGGTCGCCGAGCTGAACCACAGCTATCGCTTCCTCGACCAGTTCGCCCGCAATCTCGGCGCTACCGCGCGCATCGACCAGCGTGACCTGAACATCCTCGGCCGGCGCCTGTATGCCGCCTTCGAGCGTCGCGCCGGCAAGGTCGAGTTCGTCAACCCGGGCGTGGCGCCGGACCTGGCCGAAGACACCCTGACGCTGGTCAACTCGCCGGACCGCAAGGAGCCGGGCCAGACCCACTGGGGCCTGTACAACGGCAACCTGGCCGTGCACGAATGGGAGCAGTTCACCCCGATCAAGCGCAGCCGCGACCTTCTCGACCTGCTGGCCTGGGCCCATCGCAACGGCGTGATCGACAGCGCCACGCGCCTGGCCCTGCATCCGGGCAGCAGCGACCTGAGCGAGTACGAGCTGTTCAACCTGATCGGCAGCCTGCAACAGAGCGTGATGCTGCCATTGAGCACGGTCAGCGACGCGCGCTTGCTGCGCCCGAGCGTGGCCGACGAGGTACTGCTGCTGGTCAACGTAGGCGTCGACCCGCTACGCCATCACCGCGACCTGAACATCCTGATGACCACCGAGCGCACCGATTCGCTGAGCTACGCCGGGGTCAGGGAAAACCTGGTCCTCACCCTGGACCAGGTGACCCTCAACAGCTGGAACGAGGTCCAGGTGCTGCGCTACGACGGCGAGCATGCGCTGTTGCGCTGCCTGCGCGACTACCTCAACAGCCTCGACCACAGCCCCGTGGAAGCCCCGCACCGGCCAAGGCTGCGGGTGCGCAGTTTCTGCCACAACCGCGCCCTGGCCATCGCCCAGCGGGTCGAGGAAGTGTTCGTCACCGCCCAGGCCCTGTTCGACCAGCGCCTGGACTACCGCTACCTGATCCAGGTACAGCAGCATACCCACGTGCTGGAACTGTTCGCCGGCGGGGTGAACCTGGTCTCGGTGGACAGCCAGGCCGCGCTGCTGGCGTACCTCGGCGAAGAACGCCACGGCTACAGCCCGTTGGCCCTGGACGGCAATGTACTGGAGGAGCACGACCTGGCGCTGGTCCTGCCGCTGGGCCAGCCGCAGTGCGTGCAGGTGTTCTACCGGGTGCAGGACACCTGGGCGGACGTCTACGTGCTGGACGAATACAACGCCCTGTGGCAACAGCGCCTGCCCTTCCATGATGAAAGCAGCCTGCTCCTGCCGTTGCAGCGCTTCCTGCAATCGGTGGTGTTCCGCCGCAATGCGCGGCTGCCGATGGACGAGCAACAGGCCCATCCACTGGACACCCTGTATTACCGGATATTGCCCTTGGGCAGCGGCCGAGCGCGGCAGGTCGAGCCGTGGCAGGCGCCGGAGCTGGCCTTCGACCTGCCCTACTACGAAGTACAGGCAATCATCCAAGCCGCCGCGGACGACGCCATGCACGTCACCCTGTACTGCAACCAGAAGGAGTTTTCCGAGCTGGATCACGGCGACCAGCTATACGCCGTGGTCGCCCGCGAGATCATCGAGCAGCGCCGCGATGCGCAGCGCTATCGCTGCTACATCACCGACCTGGATCTCTCCGACCTGCTTGCCGACGGCCAGGGTTCGAGCATCCTGTACCTGCGCTACAAGCAGGAACTGGAGCGCGTGCTCAACCAGGCCCTGGCGGCGGTCTGATCAGAGATCGAAGTCGCCCGCCGCTTCCGGCTGGTATTCGACTTCCAGCAGCTTGAGCTTGAGGGTCTTGCCGCCGGGCGCCGGCCAGTCGATCTGCTCGCCCACCGACAGGCCGAGCAGCGCGCAGCCGATTGGCGCGAGGATCGACACGTTGCCTTCCTTGCCGGCGTCCTGCGGGTAGACCAGGGTCAGGTGATAGTCCTTGCCGCTGGCTTCCTCGCGACAATGCACGCGGGAATTCATGGTCACCACACCTGCCGGCACCTCATCGTGGCCCACCACCTGAGCAGCGCGATCCAGCTCGCCCTGCAGGGCCAGGACGCCCGGCGCGTTCTCGTCGAGGCTGTCGATCAGGCGCTCCAGACGCTGCACGTCCAGGCGGGTGAGGGTAAGGGAAGGTTTGGTGCTCATGATCCGTTCAGACTCCTTTTGGTAGATCGCATAAAGCAAAACCCCGCCCAAGGGCGGGGTTTTCGAATGTTCGGCAGATGGCCGGTGTGAGACTGACACTAACACAGCCCAGCAATTTCTCAAGACCTCATCGCTGGCGTGCACCGCCGGACCTGTGGGAGCTGGCTTGCCAGCGATGAGGCCAGCAAAAGCCCCACAGACTCAGGAGCCAGTCGCAGCCAGCCGCCGCGCACTCGCCTCGGCACAGATCTCCCGCCGCCGCTGGTCATCCGCCGAACGCCACTCGCGAATATGCTCCACATGGCGGAAACAGCCGATGCACACCCGCGCCTCATCCAGGCGGCAGGTGCTGATGCAGGGCGACTTCACCGCCGGGCTCACATTGCTGTACAGCGGCTTGGGTGGCCGGATTTCGCTGCTCACCTCAGATCTCTTCGAAATCGAGTTTTTCGCCGGCACGCTCCCAGACGATGCGCTCCAGCATCTCGCCCAGCAGCTCCTCGGTCTTCTCGCAGACCCACTTGCCGCTTTCTTCGTCGTAGTCGAAGTGGAAGCCACCCGAGCGGTCGGCCAGCCATAGCTGGCGCAGCGGCTCCTGGCGGCTGAAGATCAGTTGGGCGCCGTTGTCGAACTTGACGGTCAGCACACCGGCCGAATTTTCCATGTCCAGGTCCAGGTCGCTCTCATCGAACAGGTCTTCCAGTGCCTGTTGGGTCGCGTCTACCAGATCGTGAAAACGCGCTTCGCTCAAACTCATTGCAGGAACCTCGAAAAATGTCTGCTCAACACGCAAGCCGGGCAAGATACGAGCGCCGCGCCGCGAATGCAAAGACAAACGCCAGGCCCGGCACGTGCCGCCCGACGGCTGGCCGGCTACATAGGCAAGGCGCCGGACGCTCGGTATACTCCGGCGCAATACTGCTTAAATCAAAGGATTTCGCCATGAAGCGCCTGATTTCCTCCCTCGCGGCGCTCGTCGCGGTTGCCTGCCTTGTCTCCGCCTGCGGCCAGAAAGGCCCGCTGTACCTTCCTGATGACAGCAAGGACGGCAAGAAGTCGCAATCGCACCAGCACCAGTAAGGGAACCCGATGGACGCTTTCAACTACCGCGACGGCGAGCTGTTCGCGGAAGGTGTAGGCCTGTCGGTCCTTGCCGAACGTTTCGGCACGCCGACCTACGTGTATTCCCGCGCTCATATCGAGGCCCAGTACCGTAGCTACACCGATGCCCTGCAGGGCACCTCGCACCTGGTCTGCTTCGCGGTCAAGGCCAACTCCAACCTGGGCGTGCTGAACGTCCTGGCGCGCCTCGGCGCGGGCTTCGACATCGTTTCCGGCGGCGAGCTGGAGCGTGTCCTGGCTGCAGGCGGCCGCGCCGACCGCGTGGTCTTTTCCGGTGTCGGCAAGACCCGCGCAGACATGCGCCGCGCCCTCGAGGTCGGCGTGCACTGCTTCAACGTCGAGTCCACCGAAGAGCTCGAGCGCCTGGCCCAGGTCGCCGCCGAAATGGGCGTGCGCGCCCCGGTGTCGCTGCGGGTCAACCCGGATGTCGACGCCGGCACCCACCCGTATATCTCCACCGGCCTGAAAGAGAACAAGTTCGGCATCGCCATCGCCGATGCCGAAGAGGTCTACATCCGCGCCGCACAGCTGCCGAGCCTGGACGTGGTCGGGGTGGACTGCCACATCGGGTCGCAACTGACTTCGCTGGAACCGTTCCTCGACGCCCTCGACCGCATCCTGATGCTGGTCGATCGCCTTGGCGATTGCGGCATCCTGCTCCAGCACCTGGACCTCGGCGGCGGCCTCGGCGTGCGCTATCGCGATGAAGAGCCGCCTTTGGCCGGCGACTACATCAAGGCTGTGCGCGAGCGCCTCGGCGACCGCGACCTGGCCCTGGTCTTCGAACCGGGCCGGCACATCGTGGCCAACGCCGGCGTGCTGCTGACCCGCGTGGAATACCTCAAGCACACCGAACACAAGGATTTCGCCATCGTCGACGCGGCGATGAACGACCTGATCCGCCCGGCGCTGTACCAGGCCTGGATGGACATCAGCGCCGTGCGACCACGCGCCGGCGAACCACGCCATTACGACGTGGTCGGGCCGATCTGCGAGACCGGCGACTTCCTTGCCAAGGACCGCGCCCTGAACCTGGCCGAAGGCGATCTGCTGGCCGTTCGCTCCGCGGGCGCCTATGGTTTCGTCATGAGCTCCAACTACAACACCCGTGGCCGCTGCGCCGAAGTGCTGGTCGATGGCGACCGGGCCTTCGAAGTGCGCCGCCGCGAGACCGTAGCCGAGCTGTTCGCCGGCGAAAGCCTGCTGCCGGAGTGACACGATGCTTTTGCGTTTTACCAAGATGCACGGCCTGGGCAACGACTTCATGGTCCTCGACCTGGTCAGCCAGCACGCGCACATCCTGCCCAAGCACGCCAGGCAATGGGGCGATCGCCATACCGGCGTGGGCTTCGACCAGCTGCTGATCGTCGAGGCGCCGAGCAACCCGGAAGTGGATTTCCGCTACCGCATCTTCAATGCCGACGGCTCCGAAGTGGAGCAATGCGGCAACGGCGCGCGCTGCTTCGCCCGCTTCGTCCTCGACAAACGCCTGACCGCGAAGAAACGCATCCGCGTGGAAACCAAAGGCGGCATCATCGAGCTGGACGTGCGCAACGACGGGCAGATCTGCGTCGACATGGGCCCACCGCGCCTGGCCCCGACGGAAATCCCGTTCCAGGCGCCGGCCCAGGCCTTGAGCTACCCCCTGGAAGTCGGCGGGCAGACCGTCGAGCTGGCGGCCGTGTCGATGGGCAATCCCCACGCCGTATTGCGCGTCGATGACGTCAACAACGCACCGGTCCACGATCTCGGCCCGCAGATCGAAAACCACCCGCGCTTCCCGCAGCGGGTCAACGTCGGTTTCCTCCAGGTCGTCGACCGTCACCGCGCCCAGTTGCGCGTCTGGGAGCGCGGCGCCGGGGAAACCCAGGCCTGCGGTACCGGCGCCTGTGCTGCCGCAGTGGCCGCCATCAGCCAGGGCTGGATGGACTCGCCGCTGCTGATCGACCTGCCCGGCGGACGCCTGTCCATCGAGTGGGGCGGCCCGGGCAAACCGGTGCTGATGACCGGCCCGGCGGTGCGGGTCTACGAAGGACAGGTTCGTCTATGAGTGAGTGCCAGCCATGACCGATCAGCCCCAGGCGCCAGCCGCGGAACCCGACGACAACCTCGTGGAGGGCTCCACGCCCGACGTCGGGGCCGAGGCCGTGGCCGCTTACCTGCGCGCCCATCCCACGTTCTTTGCCGAACATGACGAGCTGCTGCTGGAACTGCAGATTCCCCACCAGCGCGGCGACAGCGTCTCGCTGGTGGAACGCCAGCTCAAGCTGCTGCGCGACCGCAACATCGAAATGCGCCACCGTCTTTCGCACCTGATGGATGTCGCCCGCGACAACGACCGGTTGTTCGAGAAGACCCGCCGCCTGATTCTCGACCTGCTCGACGCCGACAGCCTGGAAACCGTGGTCATGGCCGTGGAAGACCGGCTGCGCCAGGACTTCCAGGTGCCCTTCGTCAGCCTCATCCTGTTCGGCGAAAATGCCGCGCCGGTAGGCCGCTGGGTTCCGGCCAGCGAAGCCCAGCAGGCCATCGGCGGCTTGCTGTGTGGCGGCAAGACCGTGAGCGGCAACCTGCGCGACCACGAGCTGGACTTCCTGTTTGGCGAGGCACAGCGCAAGGAAGTCGGCTCCAGCGCGGTGGCGGCCCTGGAAAACCAGGGACTGCACGGCGTCCTGGCGATCGGCAGCCGCGATCCGCACCACTACAAGAGCACCGTCGGAACCCTGTTCCTCGGCTACATCGCCGAAGTGCTCGGTCGCGTCGTACCACGCCTGACCCAGACCCTGCGCCCGGTACGCTGAATGGAGCGCCAGCTGGAGGCGTTCTGCAACCATCTGCGCAGCGAGCGGCAGATGTCGGAGCACACCCGGCTGGCCTACCGACGCGACCTCGACAGCGTCCTGGCCTTCTGCGCCACGGTGGGTATCACCGAGTGGAAAGCCTTGCAGATCCAGCATCTGCGTCAGTTCATCGCGCGCCGGCACCATCAGGGCCAGTCGTCCCGCAGCCTGGCCCGCCTGCTTTCGGCGGTACGCGGTTTCTACCGATACCTCAACCGCGAGGGCCTCTGCGAGCACGACCCGGCCAACGGGCTCTCTGCGCCCAAAGGCGAGCGGCGCCTGCCGCGCACGCTGGATACAGACCGGGCCCTGCAACTGCTGGAAGGCGGTGTCGAAGACGATTTCCTCGCCCGTCGCGACCAGGCGATCCTGGAGTTGTTCTATTCCTCGGGCCTGCGCTTGTCGGAGCTGACCAGCCTCGACCTGGAGCAGCTCGACCTGCCGGCAGGGCTGGTCCAGGTGCATGGCAAGGGCAGCAAGACCCGCGTCCTGCCGGTGGGGCGCAAGGCTCGCGAGGCACTGGAACACTGGCTGGCCCTGCGCGCGCTGAGCAACCCCAAGGACAGTGCCGTCTTCGTCAGCCAGCAGGGCCGGCGCCTGGGGCCTCGGGCCATCCAGCTACGGGTAAAGGCTGCAGGTGAGCGGGAGCTGGGCCAGAACCTGCATCCGCATATGCTCCGGCACTCCTTCGCCAGCCACCTGCTGGAATCGTCCCAGGACCTGCGTGCCGTCCAGGAGATGCTCGGCCACGCCGACATCAAGACTACCCAGATCTACACCCACCTCGATTTCCAGCACCTTGCCGCGGTCTACGACAGCGCGCATCCTCGTGCCAAACGCAGTAAGGGCGACGACTCATGAGTATCCAGCTGATTACCTTCGACCTTGACGACACCCTGTGGGATACCGCGCCGGTGATCGTCAGTGCCGAAGCGGTTCTGCGCGACTGGCTGGCGGCCAATGCGCCAAGCCTCGGCGCAGTGCCGGTGGAACACCTGTACGCCATTCGCGAGCGGGTGGTGCAGGCCGAGCCAAGCCTCAGGCACCGCATCAGCGCCCTGCGCCGGCGCGTGCTGTTCCATGCGTTGGAAGAGGTGGGCTACAGCAAGCACAAGGCCCGCGAGCTGGCCAACGAAGGCTTCGAAGTGTTCCTGCACGCACGCCATCAGATCGAAGTCTTCCCCGAGGTGCAGCCGGTGCTGGAACTGCTGCGTCGCCACTACACCCTGGGCGTGGTCACCAACGGCAACGCCGACGTGCGGCGCTTGGGCCTGGCGGATTACTTCAAGTTTGCGCTCTGCGCCGAGGACCTGGGGATCGGCAAGCCGGATCCGGCGCCGTTTCTCGAAGCGCTGCGCCAGGGTGAGGCGGCTGCCGGGGCGGCCGTGCATATCGGCGATCATCCCGGCGATGACATTGCCGGGGCCCAGCGCGCCGGCCTGCGAGCGGTGTGGTTCAACCCGCAGGGCAAGGCGTGGGAAGCGGATGGCAAGCCGGATGCGGAAATCCAGCGTCTGTCGCAACTACCGGACGTCCTCGCCCGCTGGCGCTGACCTCTCCATGAGCCTTTGCAAAAACCCTGTGGGAGCTGGCTTGCCAGCGATTGCGTAAGCCCGGACAACATCGCTGTCATGGCCGGCCTCATCGCTGGCAAGTCGGACCGCCGCACCGCAGCTCCCACAGGGTACGAGTCGCCCTTCAGGCATAAAAAAGCCCGCTGTGTAATGGCGGGCTTTTCGTTACGACGGTCTCAGATAGGACGACTGCCGTATTTGTTGTCAGGCTTCTTGGGCGGATCGGCGACCACGTTGGCCTCGACTTCCTGCACCTTGCCACCGCGCGCCAGGAACTCTTCCATGGCACGGGCAAGCGCGTCGCGCTCCTTCTGCTTGGCTTCCATGCTCGGCATCTCGTCGACCGAGACCGCTGCCTTGGATTTGCCCTTGGCCGCAGGGGCCGGGCTATCGTCGCCAGCGTCTTCGGCTACGTCATCGGCCGCCGCTTCGAGGCCTTCATCGCCCTCGTCTTCATCGCCTACTTCGAGGTCGTCATTTTCCAGATCGTCGTCGCTCATGTTCTACCTCATGACTTGCGAAAAGCAGATTAGTTATAGACCAGTCGCCGTAGAGGTTTACGACTGCTGGAGAAAGATCATCGATCACGTGTTGCCCATGATCGACAACGCCCGCCGCTACCCCTGGCGAACGCTGTGCAGGCCCTTCAGAGCCTGACCAAATAAAGAGCTGCCGGTTCAAATAACCCCGGTTTCGTCCCCGCCGATCGGCTCGCTCAACAGCAAGCCTAGCAAAGGGCCATGAAGTGTGTGAACAGGCCACCATCACCCCACGGCGCGCATTCTAGCGTGCCGGATGAAAAAGCAAAGTGCCTAAAACGCCCCGCAGACTGTAAGTTTTCCGCTGACAATCGGACAGCCTTTGCAACAAGAATGAACCTGCAGCGAAAAACCGTTTGCCTGCCGTGCGCAGAGCAAATCCAGGACAAAAAAATGCCCGGCAAGCCGGGCAAGTTTTTTTCTCGGCGGGTTACAGGTTGTAGCCACGCTCGTTGTGTTGAGCCAGGTCGAGGCCGACCGACTCTTCTTCTTCGTTCACACGCAGGCCCATCACTACATCCAGCACTTTCAGGATCACGTAGGTGACGATGGCGGTGTAGATCACGGTGAAGCCGACGCCCTTGGCCTGGATCCAGACTTGCGCGCCGATGTCGGTCACGGTGCCGAAGCCGCCCAGGGCCGGTGCGGCGAACACACCGGTAAGGATTGCACCGACGATACCGCCGACGCCGTGCACGCCGAAGGCATCCAGCGAGTCGTCATAGCCCAGCTTGCGTTTCAGGCTGGTGGCGCAGAAGAAGCAGACCACGCCGGATACCAGGCCGATCACCAGGCCGCCCATCGGGCCGGCAGTGCCGGCGGCAGGGGTAATGGCAACCAGGCCAGCAACCACACCCGAAGCGATGCCCAGGGCGCTTGGTTTGCCGTGGGTGATCCATTCGGCGAACATCCAGCCCAGCGCAGCGGCGGCAGTGGCGACCTGGGTCACCAGCATGGCCATGCCGGCAGTGCCGTTGGCAGCAGCAGCGGAACCGGCGTTGAAGCCGAACCAGCCGACCCACAGCATCGCCGCGCCGACCAAGGTGTAGCCCAGGTTGTGCGGAGCCATCGGGGTGGTCGGGAAGCCTTTGCGCTTGCCAAGTACCAGGCACGCCACCAGGCCGGCGATACCGGCGTTGATGTGCACCACGGTGCCGCCTGCGAAGTCCAGCACGCCCCAGTCCCACATCAGGCCGCCGTTACCGGCCCAGACCATGTGCGCGATTGGCGCATAGACCAGGGTGAACCAGACGCCCATGAACACCAGCATCGCGGAGAACTTCATGCGCTCGGCGAATGCACCGACGATCAACGCCGGGGTGATGATCGCGAAGGTCATCTGGAAGACCACGAAGACCGCTTCCGGGAAGGCCGCCGTCAGGCTTTGCGGGGTCACGCCGGCGAGGAAGGCCTTGGAAAGGCCGCCGACGAAGGAATTGAAGTTGGTGACGCCTTGTTCCATACCGGTGGTATCGAAGGCCAGGCTGTAGCCGAAGACGACCCACAGCACGCTGATCAGGCCGGTGATGGCGAAGCATTGCATCATCACCGACAGCACGTTCTTCGAACGCACCATGCCGCCGTAGAACAGCGCCAGGCCGGGGATGGTCATGAACAGCACGAGGGCAGTGGCAGTCAGCATCCAGGCGGTATCGCCGGAATTGAGCGCAGGAGCCGCAGTGGCCGCAGCGGTTTCCTCGGCCAGCGCGACAGCTGGCATCACGAGGGACAAAAGGGCTCCTAGCCCTGCGAATTTACGCAGAGTCATGTTGTTTTCTCCTGGGGCGTTGGGTTTGGGGCGGCTTTTGTTAGATCGCGTCGGTATCGGTTTCGCCGGTACGGATGCGGATAGCCTGTTCCAGATTCACCACGAAAATCTTGCCGTCACCGATCTTGCCGGTGTTGGCGGCCTTGGTGATGGCTTCGATGACCCGGTCCAGATCCTTGTCGTCGATGGCGACGTCGATCTTGACCTTGGGCAGGAAGTCGACCACGTACTCCGCGCCGCGATACAGCTCGGTGTGACCCTTCTGCCGACCGAAGCCTTTGACTTCAGTGACAGTGATGCCCTGCACGCCGATTTCGGACAGCGACTCGCGCACATCGTCCAGTTTGAACGGCTTGATGATGGCAGTGACTAGCTTCATGAAACTCTCTCCCGAATAGGTGGACTTGCCCCAGGAAAACAAACCCGACTCAAGTCTAAGCGCAGTGCCTGGGCTTTGTAACGTTTCGTCAGCCTTTAATCCGTAGGGCTGACTGGCGAAACCGGCACCAGGCAACAAACTTCGTGTCATCGCTCCGCCTGAGCACTGCCTCGTCCTGGGACTGCATCAGTGCATGGGTCACGATGGTCTTAGCAGAAACAGTGCCATGTCAGGGAAACCTGCGGATTACAACGACTTGGGGGGAATATCCTGTCTTGGCCAGTAGCCAGCAGACAAATGGACGCACTACAACGGTGCGCAACATCGGCGAGACATGTTCAAAAAGTGTGCAGTAAGAGGTGGCCAATCGCCCGTGCTACACTGCCCGCCCTCTTTTCGAAACAGGAGCGTCCGACATGCTCGCGCCCAAAGCCTTTCTCGATGCCCTGAGCGACCAGGCCTCGCGCCTGTTCAGCAATGACCCCACGCAACCGCGCAGCGAGCTGGAGAGCCAGTTCAAGGCGCTGCTGCAAAGCGGCTTCAGCAAGCTCGACCTGGTCAGCCGTGAAGAATTCGACAGCCAGATGGTCGTCCTGGCCCGCACCCGCGCCCGCCTCGAAGCGCTGGAAGCCAAGGTCGAAGCACTCGAAGCCCGCCTGAACCCCATCACCAGCGAGTGATGTTCCCGGTTGCCGACCGGCGCGCCCCTGCGCTGGTCTTGCGGCCAACCCTCCTGCCTTTTCCGCTGCTCGTCCCGGCCTTCGTTCGCCTGTCGCTTGTATAGGGGGAGGGGGTATGCAATGCTGCACCCCATCCGATAGGCAGGGGGGGTATAGCCATGTCACACACCCACGTGAAAAAGGACGCGCTGCTCAAGCGCGTGAAGCGCATCGCCGGCCAGTTGCAGGCGGTGGAAAAGGCCTTGGAAGAAGGCGCCGACTGCGGCAAGACCCTGCACCTGGTGGCGGCCACCCGTGGCGCGATGAACGGGCTGCTGGAGGAGATCATCGAAGACCACGCCCGCGAGCATGTCGCCAACCCCGAGCTAAGCGACGAAGAGCGCGCCCGGGGCGTGGAAGAACTGCTCGAAGCCATCCGCCGCTATTCGAAGTGAGCACCGTCATGACCGAGCACACGCACGACCATCAGTTTCTCGGCTCCGCCCATGACCAGAACGCTCGCCGCACCTTGTGGGTGGTGATTCTCACCCTGGTGATGATGGCGGCCGAAATCGCCGCCGGCTACATCACCGGCTCCATGGCCTTGCTGGCCGACGGTTTCCATATGGCGACCCATGCCGGGGCGCTGGGTATCGCGGCGGCGGCCTATGCCTACGCGCGGCGGCATGCGGGCAGCTCTCGCTACAGCTTCGGTACCGGCAAGGTCGGCGACCTGGGTGGCTTCGCTTCGGCGCTGATCCTTGGCATCGTCGCGCTCAGCGTCGGCGTCGAATCGACTATCCGCCTGTTCCAGCCGGGCGAGGTGCAGTTCGACATGGCGATCTTCATCGCCGTGATCGGGTTGCTGGTCAATATCGCCAGTGCGCTGCTGCTTGGGCATGGCCACAATCACGACCATCATCATGAGCATGGCCACGACCACCCTCATCACCACGACAACAACCTGCGTTCGGCCTACCTGCATGTAATCGCCGATGCGCTGACGTCAGTGCTGGCGATCGCCGCGCTGCTGGCCGGGCGGTTCTTGGGCTGGGTGTGGCTGGATCCGCTGATGGGGATTGTCGGGGCACTGGTGATTGCCCGCTGGTCATGGAGCTTGATGAAGGTCACGGCCGGAGTGCTGCTGGACCAAACGGACGAGCATGTCGCCGAAGAGATTCGCGAGCTGGTGGAGAAGCCGGGGGATGCACGGATTACCGACCTGCACGTCTGGCGGGTCGGGCCGGAGGCGCATGCGGCGATTGTCAGCGTGGTAGGCAAGGCCGGGGTGGACCTGGCGAGTATCCGGCAGCGACTGGTGCCGGTGCATGAGGTGCGGCATTTGACCGTTGAGGTGCAAGCGGGGTGAGAACGGCCCTGCCAATTGCATCGTATATAAGACATTTCGTAGCAAAGACCGTGAAATGACTCCTATACGATGCAATTCCAGGCTGTACAACATCCATTGGTGCGGCGCGAACCCTGTGTGGCGGGTTCACCCGCGATTGCGATGGTGAATTCACTACCGCAATCGCTGGCAAGCCAGCTCCCACAAGGTCCACGCCGGGCACGAATGCTGCGGTTGACCCAGAACCCTGTGGGAGCTGCGGTTCGGCGCTCCGACTTGCCAGCGATGAGGCCATCAGCCTCACCGTGGATCCGGCGAGGTACCCGGCCCCTGTGGGGGTTTACCCGCGATTGCCTCTCCATCACTTTTTAACCTTATCAACGACCTTGGCCCGCTTCTCCGACATCAAGCTGCGGGCCACACCAGTGTTCCAGGCATCCAGCATCCTGGTGCCGATCAGTTCGAATTGCGGGTTCTGCCCGAGGTACTCGAGCATTTCCTTTCGAGCATCGCTGATACCGTCAGCGATCTGCTGCAGGGTCTGTTCAACGACCCGCTCGGAAAACCCGCACGTCACGCGTCCGAACTGAGCCAGCCGCTTATGCTTTGGAAACGCCTTACTCCCTTCCATCATCAGCGCCATCATGTCCTGCGGGCTGTAGGGCGTGGTGGTGACGATGTCATAGGCAGGGGCCAGCTTGATCACGGCATCCTCGCTGGTGCTGTCGTACATGAGCGCAAAATTCTTCATGTGAGCGTCGCCGCCTTGCACCGCCGCCGACAGGGCCACACAACGAAAATACTGCAGCAATGACGCCTGACGCAGCGATGGCTCGACCCACGTATTAATCTGTCGCACGCCACCTTCATAACTGCCGTCGTACTTGCGGTTGGCGCCCCAGCCGTTGAGCACGCAGAAGTCTTCAAGGCCCAGATAGCCCTGCTCGCCGATATCGAATCGCTCGACGATCAGAAACTTGCCGCCGTTGCTCAATTGAAATCCGGGCACCTCCAAACCAGCCAGCTTGGCGGCTCGCATGCAGAAGAACTCATTCGCGGCCAATTCAGGGTAATCCTCATCGCGCCAGGCCTTGACGATGTGCGTCGCTCCCCGGTGCGTAACCCGCTCGACGCCTTCGACATCCTCGTCGCGCACAAGCACCTTCGGCTGCACCCCGGAAACGCCTGAATACTTGGCATATCTGGAAAGCAGATCCTCGAACAGCCCCTGCGCACCATCATGGACAAGCAGCTCATTGATGGAGGTGCCCGGCATCGAGCCTTCCGAATGACCTCCCACGATCACTCGCCCCAACTGGTGAGGGCCTACGATGCCCAGCAGATCGAGATCGTCGAAGCCATGGATGACCTTGGCGAACATCTGCTGCAGGCGGCTTCTGAGAAAGCCCTCGGGCAGGTTCATCTCGAAGATGGGATGCAGACCGCGCTCCCAAAGGTAGTCATCCCGGCGTACTGGCATCGTCAATGACACCGCCTGGCCTTCGGCCGCCGAATCGCGATATCTGAAGGACGTGGCGCCCGGTGTAGAGTCCGCGCGCGCCAGGCTGCCAACCTCCAAGCCCCTTACTGCCACGTTCAAGGCTTCATTGCTCATGGAAGTTGGCCTCTTTCAGCTGGTCCAGCGTTGGTCGCCGGCGCTGGGCGACAGCCGTCAGGGTATATCCAAGCATGTTGAGGATGGCCTCGACCTTGCGAATACCAATCTCGGGCACGGTATTGTTTTCGATCCCGGAAATGGTCGAGCGGCTCATGCCCAACTGGCTTGCCAGTTCTGACTGCGAAAGACCTTTCTGTTTGCGGAGGTTCTTGATGGTCCGGCCGATGGCTTCCATTTTTTGCACCGTATACAAGACATTTCTGGCTGAAGGCTAGCATATGACTTGTATAGCATTCATTCTGGGTATTAAGCGATCGTCGAGTTTCTACTGCTCACCCTCCGGACACACCAGGAAGTAATCTCCCCCAACCCGCCTCCGAACCCACCACTATCCTTGCAAAACCGCACGACGCGGCCCCGCATCGATCATGGAGCGTTCATGTCCCTCGCCATCGTCCACAGCCGCGCCCAGGTGGGGGTGCTGGCGCCGCCGGTTCTTATCGAAGCCCATCTCGCCAACGGTTTGCCGACCCTGACCCTGGTCGGATTGCCTGAAGCCACGGTCAAGGAAAGCAAGGACCGGGTGCGCAGTGCGATCGTCAATTCCCGGTTGGAATTCCCCCAGAGGCGGATCACCCTCAACCTCGCGCCCGCCGATCTGCCGAAGGACGGCGGGCGCTTCGACCTGGCGATTGCGCTGGGCTTGCTGGCGGCCAATGGGCAGTTCACCCAGGCGGCGCTGGACAAGGTGGAGTGTCTCGGCGAGCTGGCGTTGTCCGGGGCGGTCCGGCCGGTGCAAGGCGTGCTGCCTGCGGCACTCGCTGCCCGCGATGCCGGGCGGGCGCTGGTGGTGCCGAAGGCGAATGCCGAGGAAGCCTGCATGGCGTCGGGGCTGGAGGTGTATGCGGCGGACAATCTGCTGGAGCTGGTCGGGCATTTCAGCGGGCAACAGCCGTTGATGCCGTATCAGCCTAACGGGCTGTTGCTCAGTCCCCGGCCCTACCCGGACCTGAGCGAAGTGCAAGGGCAACTCGCGGCGAAGCGGGCGCTGCTGGTGGCTGCGGCGGGGGCGCATAACCTGCTGTTCACGGGGCCGCCCGGGACGGGGAAAACCCTGCTTGCCAGCCGCCTGCCCGGGCTGCTTCCGCCGCTGGATGAACGCGAAGCGCTGGAGGTTGCGGCGATTCAATCGGTTGCGAGCCCGAAGCCGCTGGACTGCTGGCCACAGAGGCCTTTTCGACATCCCCATCACTCTGCTTCCGGGCCTGCATTGGTCGGAGGAGGGTCACGTCCGACGCCCGGCGAAATCACCCTGGCCCACCACGGCGTGCTGTTCCTCGACGAACTACCCGAGTTCGAGCGTCGCGTGCTGGAGGTGCTCCGCGAGCCACTGGAGTCAGGCGAGATCGTGGTCGCCCGGGCGCGGGACCGGGTGCGCTTCCCCGCTCGCTTCCAGCTTGTTGCAGCAATGAACCCCTGCCCCTGTGGCTATCTCGGCGACCCCACCGGTCGCTGCCGCTGCAGCAGCGAACTGGTGCAGCGCTATCGCAACAAGCTGTCCGGCCCGCTGCTGGACCGGATCGACCTGCATCTTACCGTCGCCCGTGAAGCCACGGCGCTCTCTCCCGGCAGCGAAGACGGCCCCGACAGCGCCACCGTCGCCCGCCAGGTAGCCATCACCCGTGAGCGCCAGCAGCAACGGCAAGGCTGCGCCAATGCCTTCCTCGACCTGCCCGGCTTGCGCCGGCATTGCAGGTTATCCACAGAGGACGAGCGATGGCTGGAACATGCCTGCGAACGCCTGACCCTGTCGCTGCGGGCAGCGCATCGGTTGCTCAAGGTAGCGCGGACGTTGGCGGATCTCGAAGAGGTCGAGGATATCCGGCGGGAGCATCTGGCGGAGGCGTTGCAGTATCGGCCGGCGGGGCAGGAATGAGGGCTGCCGATGTTGGTGTCGAGAAACGACGCCTTGCTTCATATTCGTGCCCTACTCCCGCCTGTCGCTACTACTACAAACAAACCCCGCCAACACCGAATCCACCAGCGCCTTGGCCATCTCCGCTTGCTGAGCGATACCGACGACCAGGGCGTGATCGTTGGCGGTGAGGTGCTCAGCGGCATCGCAGGCAGACGCCCGCAGGCAACTGAGCAACAGACAGGCGTGGACCAGCGCGTCTTCTGCGCAGATTTCCTCGCTGACGTTGAACATGCACTTGCCGCTGAAATCGTGAGGGCCAAATGGCGTGCCGCTGGTTTTGAAACGGGAAAAGTCGAAGGGCGGTGGATCGGGGACGGGCTTTTTCATGGCACAACTCCTATTGCAGTTGAGCTGACACCGATACGCTGCGAAACGGAGGGTGGCAGCTGTACGTGGGTTCGCAGACCGGGCAATAGGAACCGGCGCACCCGAAGGTGCCCCACGCACAGCCGCCATCAAGGAGACGCCTCTCGAAAAGAGAACGAAACTAATGACAAGCCATGTCTATTGCTTCGAGCTGCGACACCCGATCGCTGCAACATGAAGGTCTGAGATTGGGTTCGCAACAGAGCAACAGGCCACGCAGTATGATTCAGAAGCGTCTGACAGAAAACGGCCACAGACCATTGTGAAATCTGTTGTTTCGAATGACATTTGAGATCGCATCGCTGGCAAGCCAGCTCCCACAGGTACGGTGCACGCAAGTCCCTGTGGGAGCTGGCTTGCCAGCGATGAGGCCATCAGCCACACCACACCCACCCAAGGCCCAACTCCCGAGACTCCCATGCCCTACCCTCTCCTGCTCGGCGCCTTCCTCCTGCTTCTCGACCTGCTGCTCTGGCGCGCCATTCCCGTGGAACGGCGCAACTGGCGCACCGCCGCGCGGGTCGTGGCCTTCCTGCTGTTCACCGGGGTATTGCTGAGCGCCGGCATCAGCCCGCTGCAACCGCCGCCCTGGCCCGAAGACCTGGCCCGCAACCTGCTCGCCACCGTCCTCGAGATCACCTGGTGGCTGTTCGCCGCGCGCACGCTGACCGTGGTGATCGGCCTGATGCTGATCGCCCGCAGCGGCCACACCGGCCGCCTGCTGCAGGACGTCCTCGGCGCGGTTATCTTCCTGGTTGCCATCGTCGCCGCAGCCGCCTACGTGATGCAGCTACCGGTCAAAGGCCTGCTGGCAACCTCGGGCGTGATGGCCATCGTCATCGGCCTGGCCTTGCAGAGCACCCTGAGCGACGTGTTTTCCGGCATCGTCCTCAACACCACCCGCCCTTACCAGATCGATGACTGGATCAGCATCGACGGCACCGAGGGCAAGGTGATCGATATCGACTGGCGCGCCACCCGCCTGCTCACCGGCAACGGCAGCATGGCGGTGATTCCCAATTCGGTGGCGGCCAAGGCCAAGCTGCTCAACTTCAGCCGGCCCAACGATGTGCATGGGGTGTCCATCAGCGTGGTCGTTCCCGCCAGCGTGCGCCCGCGCAAGGTGCTCGATGCCCTGGAGAAAACCCTGCAAGGCAGCAGCGCCCTGCTGGCAGTGCCCAAGCCCAAGGCGACGATCAAGGCGTCGACCCTGGAGTCGGTGGAATACGAGGCCAGCGGCTTCGTCGCGGCGATGGACCAAAAGACCACCGTGCGCAACCAGATGTTCGACCTGGCCCACCGGCACCTGGTGGCTGCCGGGGTGATCTGGAACCCGGAAAACGACACCCGCCCCTGGAGCCGGCAACGCAGCCTGCTGGAAGACGTGCGCATCTTCCGCGCCCTGAGCAGCGAGGAAAAGGACAGCCTGAGCCAGCGCATGATCGCCGTCGAATACCCGGCGGACCAGGTGATCCTCGGCGTCGACGAGGCCTCCGATCATGTATTGGTGATCGGCACAGGCGTGGTGTCGGCGGCGGTCCATGATGGCGAGAAACTGCTGGAAGCCGGTCGCATGGGCCCGGGCGAAGTACTTGGCGTCGAAGGCTTGCTGGACGAAGCCACCTCGGCGGCGGAGTTCCGCACCCTGACCAGTTGCCTGCTCTATCGCATCGACAAGGCCGAAGTGAAGCAATGCCTGGAACAGCGCCATGAAGTGAAGGACGCCCTGGGCAAGCTGCAGAGCGTCCGCGAGCAGAACAGCCAATCACTGTTGTTGCAGAAGCCCGCCGCGATCAAGAAAGGCGGCTTCCTCAACTGGCTGCAGCGCAAGCCTTGAACCTCGGTATCGACGCTCCTACCTGGACCGCGCAAGCCTTCAGAGCACCACCCGCAGGCACTGCCCGGCGTGATACAGCGAGAACCCGGTTTCATAGAAGCCGGTGCGCAGCGCCGGTACCGCCACCGGCTTCATCGGCGAGAATGGGATCGGCAGCGCGGCGGGATCATCCTGCATCAGGAAACGGGCAAACGCCTTGCCGATCACCGTACCGGTGGTGTTGCCGCGGCCGTTGTAGCCGGTGACGGCAACGATGCCCGGCGCCGGTTCGAACAGGCGCATCAGGTGGTCCGGGGTGAAGTCGATGCAGCCGGTCCAGTGCATTTCCCATTCGACCTTGCCCAGTTCCGGGAAGTAATGGCCCTGGATCCTGTCGGCCCAGCGGCGGATGAACCATGACGGCTTGTTGTCCACCCGGCCGAGGCTGCCCAGCAGCAACCGGCCCTGGTCGTCGCGACGGATACTGCTGAGCACGGTGCGGGTGTCCCAGGAGCCCTGGCCATGCTTGAGCACGTTGTCGGCGGCGGCGCCGTGCAGCGGTACCGAGGCGACCTGGTAGTAATAGCCGCGGAAAAAATGCTTTTGCAGATCGGTCCAGTCACCTTCGGTGTAGGCGCCGGTGGAGATGACCACTTTCTCGGCTTCCACCACGGCTTTCGCCGTCTTCACCTGCCAGCCGCGGCTGCCGTTGCGTTGCAGGCCTTGCACCGGGGAGCGCGTGTGGATGCGCCCGCCCAGGCGCTCCACCGCTTCGGCCAGGCCGCGGGTGTAGGCCATTGGATTGATGGTACCGGCACGGCGGTCCAGCAGGGCGGCGGAGATCTGCCGGGTGCCGCAGTAATCCTCGCAGCGGGCTCCGGTGAGCAGTTCCACGTCGGCACCGCGACGGGTCCATTGCGCGTGGCGGGCCTGCAGGTCGGCGACACCGGTAGCGTTGTGCGCCATGTGCAGGGTGCCGTCGTTATGCGCCTGGCAATCGATGCCGAGGCGCTGGATCAGGGCGAAGACTTCCGCAGGGGCCTCGCCCAGCACCTTGTTCAAGCGACTGCCCTGCTGCAGGCCGAGGGTGGCTTCGACATCGTCGGGACGGATCCAGGTGCCGGCGTTGACCAGGCCGACGTTGCGGCCGGAGCCGCCGTGTCCGATGTCGCGGGCTTCGAGGAGGACCACCGATTTGCCCTGTTCGAGCAGGTGCAAGGCGGCGGAAAGACCGGTGATGCCGCCGCCGATGATGCAAACGTCCGCGACCGCATCGGTGCTGAGAACCGAAGCGGGGGCCGCAGGCGGGGTGATGTGTTCCCACAAGCATTGTTGACGCAGGTCAGGCATGGGTGGGGTCCCCGGAGCTGGTATTGATCTTGTTATGTCTCAACCTGAAAAAGCATCGCTGGCAAGCCAGCTCCCACAGGGACCGTGGCGGTCCTGCAGGAGTGTGCTTGCTTGCGAATCAGTCGAACACGATGCCCTGGGCCAGCGGCAACTCCCGGGAGTAGTTCACGGTGTTGGTCTGCCGGCGCATATAGGCCTTCCAGCTATCCGATCCGGATTCACGGCCACCGCCGGTTTCCTTCTCGCCACCAAAGGCCCCGCCGATCTCCGCGCCACTGGTGCCGATGTTGACGTTGGCGATCCCGCAGTCGCTGCCCGCCGCACTCTGGAAGCGCTCGGCCTCGCGCAGGTCGGTGGTGAAGATGCACGAGGACAGGCCTTGCGGAACTTCGTTGTTCAGGCGCAGGGCCTCGTCGAAATCATCGTAGGCCATTACATAGAGAATCGGCGCGAAGGTCTCGTGGCACACCACCTCGGTCTGGCCCGGCATTTCCACGATGGCCGGCGCAACGTAGTAGGCATCCGGATACTGATCGGCCAACTGACGCTCGCCACCAAAGACCTGGCCGCCTTCGTCACGGGCACGGGCCAGCGCGTCCTGCATGGACAGGAACGAAGCCTTGTCGATCAGCGGACCGACCAGGTTGCCCTCGCGCGGGTCACCGATGCGGACCTTGGCGTATGCGGACTTGACCCGCGCCACCACTTCGTCCTTCACCGAACGATGCACGATCACCCGACGCAGGGTGGTGCAACGCTGCCCCGCCGTACCGACGGCACTGAACAACACGGCACGCACGGCGAGATCGAGGTCGGCGCTGGGGGCGAGGATCATGGCGTTGTTGCCGCCCAGTTCGAGAATGCTGCGACCGAAGCGTGCCGCGACCCGAGGACCGACCTCGCGGCCCATGCGGGTGCTGCCGGTGGCACTCACCAGCGGCACACGCGGATCGTCCACCAGCGCCTGGCCAGCATCACGATCACCGATGATCACCTGGCTCAAGCCGGCAGGCGCATCGCCAAACCTGCCCAGCGCTTTCTCGAACAGCGCCTGGCAGGCCAGGGCCGTCAACGGCGTCTTCTCGGACGGCTTCCACACCACGGCATTGCCGCAAACCAGCGCCAGCGTAGTGTTCCACGCCCACACCGCCACCGGGAAGTTGAAGGCGCTGATAACACCGACCACGCCCAGCGGATGCCAGCTTTCACGCATATGGTGCCCGGGACGCTCGGAGGCGATGGTGAGGCCGTAGAGCTGGCGCGACAGGCCGACGGCGAAGTCGCAGATGTCGATCATTTCCTGCACTTCGCCCAGGCCTTCCTGGGTAATCTTGCCGGCTTCCACCGATACCAGCTCGCCCAGTTCCGCCTTGTGTTCACGCAGCACTTCGCCGAACAGCCGGACCAGCTCGCCACGGCGTGGCGCCGGGACATTGCGCCAGGCTTCGAAGGCCTGCTGTGCCTGGGCGATCTTCGCGCCCACGGACGCCGCTGGCTCCAAGTGCACCGACGCGATCAGGCTACCGTCGATCGGGGTATGAACGGGATGGTTGCCCTTGGTGTAGGCGCTGGCCGGGACACCCAGGCGGTCAAGCAGTCCATCAACCATTTTGTTCTCCTGCAAGGCGGTGAAAGGTTGTAATCGTGGTTGAGGGTCAGTATTAATCCGATCACTCTAGCGCCACAAACGACCTTTATTCCGCACATCATTCCGTCAGGTAATGACCTGGAGCTACCGTAATGTCCAAGCGCCTGGTGCCGTCGATGGCCGCCCTGCAATGCTTCGAAGCCGCCGCCCGGCACTTGAGCTTCACCCGCGCGGCCGAGGAGCTGCACCTTACCCAGAGCGCAGTGAGCAAGCAGGTGGCGCAACTGGAGGACATGCTGCGCCATCACCTGTTCCTGCGCATTCGCCGCCGCCTGCAACTGACTCCGGCCGGCGCGCTTTATCTGGCCGAGGTGAACAAGATCCTCACCCAGGTGGATATGTCCAGCCGCTACATCATGTCCTACGGCGAGCAGACTGAAGTGCTCAAGGTCGCCACCCAGCCCAGCTTCGGCGTGCGCTGGCTGATTCCGCACCTGAAGGGCTTCGGCAAGCGCTACCCGAATATCCATTTGGATATCCGCAACGAGATGGAGCCGTTTTCCCTGCTCCAGGCCAAGGCCGACGTGGTGTTCTTCTACGGCCAGGGTACCTGGCCGGGGGCGACCTGCATCGAGCTGTTCGGCGAGGAGGTGCTGCCGGTGTGCGCGCCGGACCTGTTGCAGGGGCGCAGCCTGGAGGACGCCAGCGAGCTGTCCGGTTTCGTCCTGCTGCAAAGCACCACCCGCCCGGAAGCCTGGCACGAATGGTTCCTCGAACAGGGTCTGCATTCGCCGAACAGCTATCACGGACCGCGCTTCGACACCTTCCATATGTGCCTGAGCGCAGCCCAGGCCGGCTGCGGCGTGGCGCTGGTTCCGGGCTACCTGGCCGAAGCCGATATCGCCGAGGGCAAGCTGGTGGTGCCCTGGGCGCATCGCATGCGCAGCAACGGCGCACATTTCCTTGCCTTCTCCGAGCACGCCGCCGAGGTGCCCAAGGTGCGCTGCCTGGTGGACTGGATCAGCGGACAGGTGGCAGCCGAAAATCAAGAATCCAAGGAATGACTGCTCGACTTTTTTTCGCTTGAAGTCGATCAGCATTCCTCGCTTTCATGTACAGGCCTCGATCACTCATCAGGAAGCCCGCGATGCCCGCAGAAGATTTCGTCAGCCCGGACCATATCCGTGCGCGGTTCTCCGCCGCCATGTCGTCAATGTACAAGGAGGAGGTTCCGCTCTACGGCACGCTGTTGAAGCTGGTGAGCGAGGTCAATCGGCAGGTGCTGGAGATGCGCCCGGAAGTTGCCGAGGCGTTGCGCTGGACCGGCGAGATCGAGCGACTCGACCAGGAACGCCACGGCGCCATCCGCGTCGGCACGGCAGCGGAGCTGGCGACCATCGGCCGCCTGTTCGCGGTGATGGGCATGCATCCGGTGGGTTACTACGACCTCAGCAGTGCCGGCGTGCCGGTGCACTCCACCGCATTTCGTCCGGTGCACGAGCAGTCGTTGCATACCAGTCCGTTCCGGGTCTTCACGTCACTGCTGCGCCTGGAGCTGATCGAGGATCCGGCCCTGCGTGAACTGGCCGGGTCTATCCTGGAAAAGCGCCAGATCTTCACCCCGCGCGTCGTGCAACTGATCGAACGAAGCGAGCGCGAGGGCGGCCTGAACGAAGCCGATGCCCAGGCGTTCGTCGATGAAGCCCTGCATACCTTCCGCTGGCATCACGAAGCCACGGTCACGGCGCAGCAATACCGGCAATTGCACGACCAGCACCGTCTGATCGCCGACGTGGTGGCCTTCAAGGGGCCGCACATCAATCACCTGACCCCGCGCACCCTGGATATCGACGCGATCCAGCTGGGCATGCCGGCCCACGGCATTCCACCCAAGGCGGTGATCGAAGGGCCGCCGCGCCGCCGGCATCCGATCCTGTTGCGCCAGACCAGCTTCAAGGCTTTGCAGGAGGCCATTGCTTTCCGCGATGCCGAAGGCAGCCATACCGCGCGCTTTGGCGAGATCGAACAGCGCGGCGCGGCGCTGACGCCCAAGGGGCGGCAACTCTATGACCAGTTGCTGGACGCCACCCGCGAAGCCCTGGGCGGAGCGCCGGCAGAGAGCAATGCCGATCGCTACATGAGCCTGCTGGCCGAGACGTTCCAGGCATTTCCGGATGATCTACGGCAAATGCGCGAGCAGGGGCTGGCGTATTTCCGCTACTTCCCGACCGAGAAAGGGCTGGCGGCGCAGGAGCGCCCGGGCACGCTGGAGGCGCTGATCGAGGCGGGGCATGTCCACTTCGAAGCGTTGGTCTACGAAGACTTCCTGCCGGTCAGTGCGGCGGGGATCTTCCAGTCCAACCTGGGCGATGACGGGCAGGCAGACTATGGCAGCAACGCCAACCGGGAGGCGTTCGAGCAGGCGCTGGGCATGGCGGTGCAGGATGAACTGGCGTTGTATGCCGAGAGCGAAAAGCGCTCTATCGAGGCCTGCCTCAAGGCCCTGAACCGGCTTGAGCTCTGAGGTTGTCAGGCCTGGCCTCATCGCTGGCAAGCCAGCTCCCACAGTGTGGGAGCTGGCTTGCCAGCGATGAGGCCAGAATGAACCAAGAGACTTAGTGGCGGACGCGGAAGCGGTCCACCTCCTGGCGCAACTGTCCCGCCAGCCCTTCCAGTTGGCGTGCCGTGGTGGCGAGATCGTTCGCCACTTCTCGCTGGTCATGGTTGGTCGAGGCAATGCTTTGCAGATTGCTGCTCAGCACCGTCGCGGTAGCACTCTGCTCCTGGGTCGCGGTGGTGATCACGGCAAACTGCTCCCCGGCACTGCGGCTTTGTTCATCGATCCTTGCCAGCGCTTCCGCGACCCGGGCATTGCGCTCCAGCCCTTCGCGCATCAGGCGGTTGCCCTGCTCCATGGTGCTGATGGCGTGCCCGGTCTGCTGCTGCACGCTGTCGATCATCGAGGAAATTTCATCCGTGGCCTGGCGCGTCCGTGCGGCCAGGTGTCGGACCTCATCGGCAACCACCGCAAAGCCGCGCCCTTGCTCTCCGGCCCGGGCCGCTTCGATGGCAGCATTGAGGGCGAGCAGGTTGGTCTGCTCGGCAATCGAGGTGATGGTGCCGACGATGCCGCCGATGTCCTGGGAACGGGCACCGAGGATATCGATGACCCTGGCGGTATCGCCCAGGGATTCGGCGATCTGCTGCAACGAGGTCGAAGCCTCGTCCATCGAGGCACGGCCAATCCGCGTCTGCTGGGCGTTGTCCCGGGCCATGCGCTCGGTATTGCCCATGCTGTCGGCGATATTCGCTGACGTTGCGCTGAACTCCTCCACCGCACCGGCCATGCTGGTGATCTCGCCGGACTGCCGGTCCATGCCATCGCAGGCACCTGCCGAGAGATCGGCCAGGGCATGGGCGCGCTGCCCTACCTGCTGCGACGCCTCGCGGATGCGCAAGACCATGTTCGCCAGTGCCTCGCCCATATGGTTGAAGCTGGCGGCGAGCTGGCCGATTTCGTCCTGGCTGGTGACCTGCAGGCGCACGTCCAGGTCACCCGCACCCAGCGCCTCGGCCTGGTGCACCAGGTCGCTCAGCGGCCGCAGCTTGCGCCGCAACAGCCACAGCGTGGCGCCCACGGCCAGCAGCATCGCCAGCAGGCTGCCGATGGCCAGGCGGGTGCCGACACTCCAGGTCACCGCGCGGATTTCCGTTTCCGGCATGCTCGCCAGCACGGTCCAGGGGCCGCCGGCGAAGGGCATGGCGACGCTGTAGAGGTCTTCCACGCCATCGTTCCAGAAGCGCCCCTCGCCTGGTTTTCCGACAAAGCCGGCAGCCTCCGCAGCAGCCTGTTGCAGGTCGGTCACACCCGCCGGCGGCACCAGCCAGCGGCCTTGCTCGTCGAGCAGGGCAAGGGAGCCGGTCTGGCCGATGCGGAAGCGCTTGAGGTTGTCGAACTGGTTTTTCTGCGCGTCGGTGTAGTCGAAGCCGACGAACAGGATGGCGATGACCTGGCCGCCAGCGTCACGCACCGGGGTGTATTGGGTCATGTAGAAGCGGTCGAACAGCAGGGCGCGCCCGACATAGGACTGGCCGGCCATGATCCGCGCGTAGGCCGGGCTCTGGCGGTCCAGCAGGGTGCCGATGGCGCGGCTGCCATCCTGCTTGGTCAGCGAGGTGCTGATGCGTACGAAATCATCGCCGTTGCGCACGAAGATCGTGGCGACACCCGCTGTCATCTGGCGGAATTCATCCACCTCGCTGAAATCGTTGTTCAACGCCTGGCCGTCGAGGTACAGGCCCGGGGTGGCGACACCGGCGACTGGAATGGACGTCCCTGGCTGCACCGCGAGACGGTTGAAACGCTTTTCGAACAGCCCGGCCAGGCGCTGCGTGCTTTCCCGCAGCGAGTCATGGAAGGTACCGAGCTGGTCGGCCAGCAACCGGGCCTCGCTGGTGAGGTGTTCCTGGCGGGTGACCAGGTTGGCGTGGTCGAGGGAGCGCAGGGCGAACAGGGTACTGCCGCTGATCACAATGGCGAGCACGACGGCGAGCGCAAGGCCGAGCTGCGAAGCAATCCGGGCACGAGGTCGAGACATGAAAACTCCTGGCTGAGCGAGGCCGGGACCATCCAGATCACCGGGGGGGCACGAAGGGGCAGGGAAACATGGGCCTCATGGCGGGCCCTTGAGTGCATCATCGGCGGCGCCGCTCGATACTTGAGTGCTGAGCACGGTTATTTTGCGCAAACGGTCATTCGCCGCTGTTAGCCGCATTTATCCGCAGCATTTCCACATCTGGCAACTGCATCGCCCGCGCTTCGCCCTGCAGGAAGTCGCTGAGCCGGCGCAAACGCTCGCCGCCCGGACGGGTGCGCGGCCAGACCAGGTAGTAGTCCAGCCCGCTGGCCACCGCCGCCGGCCAGGGCAGGCTGAGCCGCCCTTGCGCCACGTCCTCGGCGACCATCAGCAGATCGCCCATGGACACGCCGTAGCCCCGGGCTGCGGCGATCATGCCCAGTTCCAGTGTGTCGAACACCTGCCCGCCCTTGAGCGAAACCTCGTCGGTCAGGCCCATGCGTGCCAGCCAGGTGCGCCAGTCGCGCTTGTCCGGGGTCGGATGCAGCAGTTCGCAGGCGGCGAGCTTTTCCACGTCCCAAGGGCCGTCCTTGAGCAGTTCCGGTGCGCCTACCGGCACCAGCCATTCGGAAAACAGGCAGCTCACCTCCCAGTCCGGGGGAAAGTGCCCGTCGCCCAGCAACACGGCGCAGTCGAAGGGCTCCTGGTTGAAATCGACGTGATCCACATCCATCCAGGCGCTGGTCAGTTGCACCTCGTTGCCCGGCTGCAGATGACGGAAGCGGCTGAGCCGCGCCAGCAGCCAGCGCATGGTCAAGGTCGAAGGTGCTTTCATGCGCAGCACACCTTCCTCGCTGCGCAGTGTGCTACAGGCCCGCTCCAGGGCGCCGAAGCCTTCGCGCACGCCGGGCAACAGCAAACGCGCCGCCTCGCTCAGTTGCAGGCTGCGGCCATTGCGAATGAACAGGCGGCAGGCGAAATGCTCCTCCAGGGTGCGGATATGCCGGCTGACCGCGCTCTGGGTGATGTTCAACTCATCGGCGGCGCGGGTGAAGGAACTGTGCCGCGCGGCAGCCTCGAAAGCGCGCAAGGCATAGAGCGGCGGTAGGCGACTGGACATGAAGAACCTCCTCGGGCACGCATCTTCGCATGAGTTTTACTCATGCAAATGATCGTTTTTATCCTTTTGTGCACAATCGCGCAAACACCGAGAATCAGCGGCTTGTCCCTTCATCATTCAAGGAATCCGACCATGCAGGCGGCGCCAACCCATGAACTCAAGGCACTGCTGCGGCTGGCGGGGCCGCTGATTGCCTCGCAGTTGGCGCATATGCTGATGCTGCTCACCGACACCCTGATGATGGCCAGGATCAGCCCCGAGGCCCTGGCCGGCGGCGGGCTGGGCGCGGCCAGCTATTCGTTCGTGTCGATCTTCTGTCTGGGCGTGATCGCGGCGGTGGGCACCCTGGTCGCGATCCGCCATGGCGCCGGCGACACCGAGGGCGCCACCCGCCTGACCCAGGCCGGGTTGTGGCTGGGCTGGATCATGGCGGTGGTCGCGGCGCTGGTGCTGTGGAACCTCGAGCCGGTCCTGCTGCTGCTCGGGCAGACGCCAGGCAACGTCGAGAACGCCGGTCATTTCCTGCTGTTGCTGCCCTTCGCCCTGCCCGGCTACCTGACCTTCATGGCCCTGCGCGGCTTTACCAGCGCGCTGGGACGTTCATCGCCCGTGATGGTGATCAGCCTGGTCGGGACGGTGGTCAACTTCCTGCTCAACTACGCGCTGATCGAAGGAATGTTCGGGCTGCCGAAGCTGGGGCTGGTAGGCATCGGCCTGGTCACGGCGGTGGTCGCGAACTGCATGGCGGTGGCGCTGGCCTGGTATATCCGCCGGCATCCGGCCTATGCGCCCTACCCGATCCGCAGGCACCTGGCGCGGCCTTCCATGCCCGCCCTGCGTGAACTGTGGCGGCTGGGGCTGCCGATTGGCGGGACCTATACCGTGGAAGTCGGCCTGTTCGCCTTTGCCGCGCTGTGCATGGGCACCATGGGCAGTACCGAACTGGGGGCGCACCAGATCGCGCTGCAGATCGTGTCCACGGCGTTCATGATTCCGGCGGGGTTGTCCTATGCGGTGACCATGCGCGTCGGCCTGCACTATGGCGCCGACCGGCTGCTGGCCGCTCGGCACGCCGGGCGGGTCGGGATCGGCTTCGGCGCGGCGGTGATGCTTGGGTTCTCGGTGCTGTTCTGGCTGCAACCCGAGGCGCTGGTCGGGTTGTTCCTCGACCTGGAGGATCCGGCGTTTGCCGGGGTGGTGCAGCTGGCGGTGAGCCTGTTGATGGTGGCGGCGTGGTTCGAGCTGTTCGACGGGATCCAGACGGTAGCCATGGGCTCGATCCGCGGATTGAAGGATGCCAAGACCACCTTCCTGGTGGGCCTGTGCTGCTACTGGCTGATCGGCGCGCCGGCGGCCTGGGTGATGGCGTTTCCGTTGCAGATGGGCGCGGTCGGGGTGTGGTGGGGGCTGGCCCTGGGGCTGGCGTTTGCGGCGGTGAGCCTGACGCTGGCGTTCGAGTGGCGGATGAAGCGGATGATGGGTGGGGTGGGGCTGGGGGTGCCGGTTCGGCCCTGAGATGGGCTTTGTTCTTCAGGGCTCTATCGCTGGCAAGCCAGCTCCCACAGGGATCGCATAAGCTGTGGGGGCTGGCTTGCCAGCGATGAGGCCCTCAGGATTTACAAAGCAACCGGCCTTTGCGCGGCATTCAGCAGCAGGAACTCCACCAGCGGCTCGATCGCCAGCGGCTTGCTGATCAGGTAGCCCTGCACCTGGTCACAGCCGAAGCTGCGCAGCAGGTCCAGTTGCTCCTCGGTCTCGACACCCTCGGCAACCACCTCCAGATGAAGGTTGTGCGCCAGGTTGATCATGGCGTGCACCAGCTTGCGGTTTTCTTCCCGGCCTTCCATGCCGCCGACGAAGCTGCGATCCACCTTGAGCAAGGCGATCGGCAGGCTGTTGAGGTGAACGAAGGACGAGAAGCCCGTACCGAAGTCATCCAGCGAGAAGCGCACGCCCAGCCGTCCCAGCGCGTCCATGGTCTGCTTGACCAGGTCATTGCGGCGCATTACCGCCGTTTCGGTCAGTTCGAATTCCAGCCAGCGCGCATCGACACCATGCTGGACGATCAGGCGGCTCAAGGTTGCCAGCAACTGGCTGTCCTGGAACTGGCGGAACGACAGGTTCACTGCCATGTGCAGCGGCGTCAGCCCGCGCTCGCGGAGAATCTGCATATCGCGCAGGGCCCGGGAAATCACCCAGTAACCCAGGGGCACGATAAGCCCGCTCTGCTCGGCCAGCGGCACGAATTCGCTGGGCGGCAACAGCCCGCGTTCGGCATGGCGCCAGCGCACCAGGGCTTCGAGCCCGACGATACGGCCTTCTTCCAGGTCCAGGCGTGGCTGGTAGTGCAGCTCCAGTTCGTCACGGCGCAGGGCACGGCGCAGCTCGCCTTCGAGATCGGCGAGGCTGCGGGCGTTGCGGTTAATCCGCTCGTCGAAGATGTGGTAGGTACAACCATGCACGCCCTTGGCCTGCTGCATGGCGATATGCGCATGCCACATCAGCGGGTCGGCACCGGCCTGGGCACGGGCGTGGGCCACGCCGAGGCTGCAACCGATCAACAGGCTCTCGCCGTCGATCCAGTAAGGCTCGGCCAGCGCCTCGACGATCCGCTCGGCCACGCGCTCGGCGCGCTGCGGTTCACGACGGGTATCGATCAGCAGGGCGAACTCGTCGCTGCCCAGGCGCGCCACACGGTCGCCGGCTTCCAGCTGGCTCTTGAGCCGGCCGACCACCTGCAGGATCAGGCGATCGCCGCCCTGGTGCCCAAGGGCATCGTTGGCATGGCGGAAGTTGTCGAGATCAAGGTGGCCCAGGGCGACGCCACGCCCTTCGTTCTCGGCCAGGCGCGCGGTCAGCAGGGTCTGGAAACCCTGGCGGTTGGCGATGCCGGTCAGCGGGTCTTCCTCGGCCAGGCGCTGCAAGGTGGCTTCCAGCACACCCCGCTCGCGGACATGGCGCAGGCAGCGGCGCAAGGTGTCGCTGCCCAGTTGGCCGCGAACCAGCCAGTCGCTGACGCCCGGCGGAGCCTTGGCCGGCTCCAGGTCCAGCAGCAATACCATCGGCAGATCACAACGCCCTGGCGCGGGCTGGCGGCCCGGCGTGGTCAGAACCACTGCGTTGCGGTCGCGGGCGAACAGGCTGTCCACCGACTCCCAGCTCGGCGCCGTCAGCAATACCGCGGTGCCCGCCAGCGGCGACAAAGCCTCGCCGAGGGCAGCAGCCCACTCGGGCTCTTCGGCCAGCAGCAGCAAACGCAACGGTTCGGCAGGCGTAGACAAGCTCTCTCCTTAGTTGGCAGTACGCGAACGCAGTCGGGTAACGGGCGGATCATTGGCGAGCGCTGCTTGAATGTAAATGATTTTCAATCAGCAGTCCGCACTACCCCGGTAAATCCATCCATTCGGGGGTGCATCCTGATGGAAAGTAGCAGAGCCGGCAAATTTAGATATTGTGCTGCATCACACTGTCAGACGGTCGCGCCATCACGGCGAAGCCCTGTTAAACTGCGCGGCTATTTTTCAGCCACCCCCGGTTTTCGTCATGTCCCGACTCAATCCCCGGCAGCAAGAAGCCGTGAACTATGTCGGCGGCCCGCTCCTGGTACTCGCCGGCGCAGGCTCCGGCAAGACCAGCGTGATCACCCGCAAGATCGCCCACCTGATCCAGAACTGCGGGATCCGCGCCCAGTACATCGTGGCCATGACCTTCACCAACAAGGCCGCGCGGGAAATGAAGGAGCGGGTCGGCACCCTGCTGCGCAAGGGCGAGGGCCGCGGCCTGACAGTGTCCACCTTCCATAACCTCGGTCTCAACATCATCCGCAAGGAACACGTGCGCCTGGGCTACAAGCCCGGTTTCTCGATCTTCGACGAAACCGACGTGAAGGCGTTGATGACCGACATCATGCAGAAGGAATACTCCGGGGATGACGGCGTCGACGAGATCAAGAACATGATCGGCGCCTGGAAGAACGACCTGATCCTGCCCCCCGAGGCCCTGGAAAAGGCGCGCAACCCCAAGGAACAGACCGCCGCCATCGTCTATGCCCATTACCAGCGCACGCTCAAGGCGTTCAACGCGGTGGACTTCGATGACCTGATCCTGCTGCCGGTGAAACTGTTCGAGGAACACCAGGACATCCTGGAAAAGTGGCAGAACCGCGTGCGCTACCTGCTGGTGGACGAATACCAGGACACCAACGCCAGCCAGTACCTGCTGGTGAAGATGCTGATCGGCACGCGCAACCAGTTCACCGTAGTGGGCGACGACGACCAGTCGATCTACGCCTGGCGCGGCGCGCGCCCGGAAAACCTGATGCTGCTGAAAGAGGACTACCCGTCGCTGAAGGTGGTCATGCTGGAGCAGAACTATCGCTCCACCAGCCGCATCCTGCGCTGCGCCAACGTCCTGATCTCGAACAACCCGCACGCCTTCGAGAAGCAACTGTGGAGCGAGATGGGGCATGGCGACGAGATCCGCGTGATCCGCTGCAAGAACGAGGAGGCCGAGGCCGAGCGCGTGGCCATGGAGATCCTCAGCCTGCACCTGCGCACCGACCGGCCCTATAGCGATTTCGCCATCCTTTACCGCGGCAACTACCAGGCCAAGCTGATCGAGCTGAAACTGCAGCACCACCAGGTGCCGTATCGCCTGTCAGGCGGCAACAGCTTCTTCGGCCGCCAGGAAGTGAAGGACCTGATGGCCTACTTCCGTCTGTTGGTAAACCCGGACGACGACAACGCCTACCTACGGGTCATCAATGTGCCGCGCCGGGAAATCGGCTCCACCACCCTGGAAAAACTCGGCAACTATGCCACCGAGCGCAAGATCTCGATGTACGCCGCCAGCGAGGAACTGGGCCTGCGCGAGCATCTTGACGCCCGCTTCACCGACCGCCTGCACCGCTTCAAGACCTGGATGGACAAGGTGCGCGAGCAGGTGGCCCTGGAAGATCCAATCGCCGCGCTGCGAAGCATGGTGATGGACATCGATTACGAAAACTGGATTCGCAGCAACAGTTCCAGCGACAAGGCCGCGGACTTCCGCATGGGCAACGTCTGGTTCCTGATCGATGCGCTGAAAAGCACGCTGGAGAAGGACGAGGATGGCGACATGACCATCGAGGACGCCATTGGCAAGCTGGTGCTGCGCGATATGCTGGAGCGTCAGCAGGAAGAGGAAGAAGGCGCCGAGGGCGTGCAGATGATGACCTTGCATGCCTCCAAGGGCCTGGAGTTCCCCTACGTGTTCATCATGGGCATGGAGGAAGAAATCCTTCCGCACCGCTCCAGCATCGAGGCCGACACCATCGAGGAAGAGCGCCGCCTGGCGTACGTCGGCATTACCCGGGCCCGCCAGACCCTGGCCTTCACCTTCGCCGCCAAGCGCAAGCAGTATGGTGAAATCATCGATTGTTCGCCGAGCCGCTTCCTGGATGAGCTGCCGCCGGACGACCTGGCCTGGGAAGGCCTGGACGACGCACCGGTCGAGGTCAAGGCGGCACGGGGCAATACGGCACTTGCCGATATCCGCGCCATGCTCAAACGGTAGATAATCAACCCTTTCAATCGCCCTGGCCCATGCCGGGGCCTTTTGCTTACATCCGAGGAAACACCAGTGGAAGCACTGCACCAGAAGATTCGCGAAGAAGGCATCGTGCTTTCCGATCAGGTCCTGAAAGTCGATGCATTTCTCAACCATCAGATCGATCCAGCACTGATGGCACTGATCGGCGACGAATTCGCCCGCCTGTTCGCCGATTCCGGCGTGACCAAGATCGTCACCATCGAAGCCTCGGGCATTGCCCCGGCGGTGATGACCGGCCTGAAACTGGGCGTTCCGGTGATCTTCGCACGCAAGCACCAGTCCCTGACCCTGACGGAAAACCTGCTGACCGCGTCGGTGTACTCCTTCACCAAGCAGACCGAGAACACCGTGGCCATCTCCCCGCGCCACCTGAACAGCAGCGACCGCGTGCTGGTGATCGATGACTTCCTGGCCAACGGCAAGGCGTCCCAGGCGCTGATCTCGATCATCAAGCAGGCCGGTGCCACCGTTGCCGGCCTGGGCATCGTCATCGAGAAGTCGTTCCAGGGCGGCCGTGCCGAACTGGACAGCCAGGGCTACCGCGTCGAATCGCTGGCCCGGGTCAAATCGCTGGAAGGTGGCCAGGTCACCTTCCTCTGACCGAGGCTTTCCCGGCCCGGATGTAAAAAGCCCGCGGCCACAGTGATGTGGCGGCGGGCTTTTTCATATCCGGGAGCTTTGGGTTGCCTGTTAGGGCCCTATCGCTGGCAAGCCAGCTCCCACAGGTCCAGCGGTGCACCCGGTCCCTGTGGGAGCTGGCTTGCCAGCGATGAGGCCCTCAGCGTTCGCGCAAGGCCTCGGCCCGGGCGCGGATGATGGGTTTGAGCAGGTAGCTCAGCACGCTCTTCTTGCCAGTGATGATATCCACCGACGCCACCATCCCCGGAATGATCAGCAGCGGCTTTTCGTCCGTGCCCAGATGGCTGCGGTCGGTGCGCAACTTGATCAGGTAGAAGGTGTTGCCCTCTTCATCGGTGATGGTGTCCGCACCGATCTGCTCCAGTTTGGCCTTGAGCCCGCCGTAGATGGTGAAGTCATAGGCGGTGAACTTGACCATGGCCTCCTGCCCCGGGTGCAGGAAGGCAATGTCCTGCGGGCGGATCCGCGCTTCGACCAGCAGGGTGTCGTCCAGCGGGACGATCTCCACCAGGTCGCTGCCGGGCTGGATCACGCCACCAATGGTGTTGACCAGCACCTGCTTGACGATCCCGCGCACCGGCGAGGTGACCAGGGTGCGGCTGACCCGGTCTTCAAGGGCCTTGCCGGTGGCTTCGGTTTTGTTTAAGTCGGTGCGGGCTTCGTTGAGCTGGGTCAGCGCGTCGCTGCGGAATTTGCCACGGGTTTCGTCGATCTTGCGCTCGACCTCCTTGACCGCCGATTCGGCGCGCGGAATCGCCAGGGTGGTGGCGTCGAGCTGCCCGCGGTTTTCCACTTCGGCACGCTTGAGGCGCAGCACCTCCACCGGTGACACCGCCCCCTGCGCGACCAGCGGCTCGGACATGCCGATTTCCTGGCGCAGCAGGTTCAAGCTGTTGCGGTACTGGGCCTGCTTGGAGGAAAACTCGCGCAGCTCCTGCTGGCGCTGCACCAACTGCTCCTGGAGCCCGCCGATTTCGTCCTGCAATTGCTGGCGACGGCTCTGGTACAGGGATTCTTCGTTGGCCGCCTGGCTCGGTGCGGCCTTGCGCAGCTCGGCATCGATGTTCAGCGGCCGGTCCTCGACCTCGGCGCTCAGGCGCTCGACCCGCAAGGCCAGGCCCACTCGGTCGGCCTCGGTTTCGCCGACGTTGGAGACGAAGCGGGTCGCGTCCAGGCGCAGCAGCGGCGCCCCGGCTTCGACCACCTCGCCTTCGCGAGCAAAGATCTCGGAGACGATACCGCCCTCCAGGTTCTGGATCTTCTGCAGCTTGGACGACGGAATCGCCTTGCCGTCACCGCGGGTGACTTCGTCGAGCACCGCGAAGTTGGCCCACAGCACCAGGAACAGGAAGAAGCAGATGATGCCCCAGATGGTCAACCGCACGATGCGCGGGGCGTCTTCCACCAGCGCCTTGTTGACCTCCGGCAGCGGCTCGCCGCCAAAGGATTGCGAGCCCTTGAAGTAGCCGCGCAGGGTGTCCTTGAAACGTCCCGCTCCAGACTTAAGCAACACTGATCTGCCCCTTCTTCAGCGCATCCATGACGGCCGCCTTCGGACCATCGGCAACGATCTGGCCGCGGTCGATGACGATCAGGCGGTCGACCAGCGACAGCAACGAGGCACGGTGGGTCACCAGTACCACGGTCTTGTTCTCGATCACCGCCTGCAAGCGCTGCTTGAGGCGCTCTTCACCGGTGTTGTCCATGGCCGCGGTGGGCTCGTCGAGCAACAGGATCTGCGGGTTGAGCAACAGCGCGCGGGCCAGGGCCACGTTCTGCCGCTGGCCGCCGGACAGGTTCTGGCCGCGCTCGCCGACCTGGAGCTCGTAGCCTTGCGGATGCAGGCGGGCAAATTCGTGGACGCCGGCCAGTTCGGCGGCCTGCAGGACCATCTCGTCCTCGACGTAGCGAGCACCGCTGACGAGGTTGTCGCGCAGGGTGCCGGCGAGCAGCTGGATGTCCTGGGGCACGTAGCCGAGGTTATGGCGCAGTTCGCTGACGTCGATCTGGCGAATGTCCACGCCATCGACCAGCAACGAGCCGGCATCGGCTTCGTACAGGCCGACCACCAGCTTGGCCAGCGAGCTCTTGCCCGAGCCGCTGCGGCCGATGATGCCGACCTTCTCGCCCGGGCGGATCGCCAGGTTGATGTTCTTCAGCGCGGCGTTCTGCTGGTTCGGATAGGTGAAGTCGACACCGCGGAACTCCAGGGCGCCCTGGATGACCTGGCGGCTCAACGGGCGCTCTTCGAAATTGCGCTCCTGGGGCAGTTCCATCATCTGGTCGGTCGAGACCATGGTCACCTTGGCCTGCTGGTAGCGGGTCAGCAGACCGGCCAACTGGCCCAATGGCGCCAGGGCGCGGCCGCTGAGCATGTAGCAGGCGATCAGGCCGCCCATGCTGAGGTTGCCGGCCATGATCTGGTAGACACCGAAACAGATCAGGGTAACGCCGGCCATCTGCTGGATCAGCAGGGTGATGTTCATCGCCAGGCCGGAAAGCACTTTCACGCGCAATTCCAGGCGGCTGAGGGTGCCGATGGTCTGCTCCCACATGTACTGGCGTTCGCTTTCGGCGTTGTTGACCTTCACCGCGTCGAGCCCGGCCAGGGTCTCGATCAGGCTCGACTGGCGCTCCGAGCCGAGGGCCATGGTGCGTTCCAGGGTGGCGGTCAGGGGCTTTTGCAAGGCGTAGCCGATACCCAGCGCCAGCGGGAAGGCCACTACCGGGATCCATACCAGATGCCCGCCGATGATGCCGATCACCATCAGGATCAACAGGGTGAACGGCAGGTCGATCAGGCTGGCCAGGGTCAGCGAGGCGAGGAAGTCACGCAGGCCCTGGAACTCGTGGATGTTCTGCGCAAAGCTGCCGACCCGCGCCGGGCGATACTTCATCGACATGCCGACAATGCGCTCGAACAGCGTGGCGGAGATGATCAGGTCGGTCTTTTTCCCCGCAAGGTCAAGACACAGGCTGCGCAAGCCCTTGAGGATCAGGTCGAAGATGTACGCTCCGGTGATGCCGATGGCCAGCACCCACAGGGTCGAGGTGGCCTGGTTCGGCACCACGCGGTCGTAGACGTTCATCACGAACAGCGGCGCGGCCATGGCGATGATGTTGATGATCAGGCTGGCGGCGATGGCATCGGCGTAGAGCCAGCGCGAGCGCTTGAGGGTGTCGCGGAACCAGGAGCGGGCGCGAGGAATCAGGTTGCCGTGGTTGACGTCGAACTTGTGCTGCGGCTGGGCGAAGAACACCCGGCCGGTGTAGTCGGCTTCCAGCGCTTCGCGGCTGACGTGCACCTCGCCGCCGTCGCTTTCGCTGAGCAGCAAGCGTGCGGTGTTTTCATTTTCCCACCCCAGCAGCACCGTACTGCGCCCGCCCTTGAGCAGGAGCATGGTGGGCATGGCGATGGACGGAATGTGCTCCAGCTTGCGCTGCAACAGGCGCCCCTGCAGCCCCGCCCGCGCAGCGGCCCGCGCAAGCAGCTCGGGGCTTAGGCGCTGGGCCGGCAGCGGCAGGCCGGTGGTGAGCATGGCCCGGCTGGCCGGCTTCTGGTGCAACACGCAAAGCGACAGCAGGCTGTCCAGCAACGGATCGTCGTGCAGGCTTCGCGGATCATGGGTGAGGTTTCTGCTGACAAATGAATCCACGCGGACTTCCTTGCTGGCTGGTAAGGACTACTGGCTAATCAGTTCAGCCCGGGCAGGTTGACCCTCGGCTTCAGATCGTTGTGTACGACCGTCGCCATCGGCGCGACGACACCCTGGCTCCTGAGCAACTGACCAATGGTCGCCTTGATCCGATACTGAGTAAACAACTGCACGCTCTTCACTTCGGCCAGCCGACGCTGTGCGGTGAACAGTTCGTTCTCGCTGTCGAGCAGGTCGAGCAACGATCGCTCGCCCAGGCTGAACTGACTCTGGTAGGCGGAGCGTACCTTGCTGCTGTGATCGACATATTGCTGGGCGATCGGCACCTGCGCTTCGGCGTTGCGCATAGCATTCCATGCCAAGCCTAACTCCTCGTTGAGCTGGCGCAAGGCGTTGTTGCGAATATCCAGCGCCTGGCTGGCCTGGTAGGCCTTGGATTCCAGGTCGGCCTTGTCGCTGCCGCCGTCGTACAGGTTGAAGCTCATGCGCAACATGGCTTGCCACTCGTTGTTATGCCCGCTCACACCGTCGACGTCGTTGTTCGCACTGCGTTCCAGCTCGGCGTCGAAGCGCGGGTAGAACCTGGATTTCGCCGTGTCGTACTGCTTGTCTGCCGCAGCGATATCCGCTTCCGCCGAGCGCAGGGCCGGGTTGCTTTCGACCATTTGCTGGCGGGCCTCATCCAGGGTCGCCGGCAGCAGATCGATGAAAGGCTCGGGAGGGCTCAATTCATCGGGCAGTTGGCCAACGACACTCAGGTAATTGGTTTGTGCATCGGCGAGGTTGGTTTGTTCCGTCAGCAGGTTGTTCCTTGCCGACGCCAGGCGCGCTTCGGCCTGGTCCATATCGGCCATGCGCCCGATGCCGCGGGCGGTACGCAACTGGATCTGGTCGAAGATGCGCTCGTGGCTGCGCAGGTTGTCCTCGGCCAGGCGCACCATCTGCCGGCGGGTCAGGACTTCGATATACACCTTGGCGGTTTCCAGGGCGGTGCGCTCGGAGGTGTTGAGCAAGGCATACGCCCGGGCATTGGCGGTGGCTTGTTGACGCCCCACTTCGTTTGACGTCGCAAAACCGTCGAACACCATCTGCCGCACGCGCAGGCTGGACTCGCCGCGGTTCAGGGTTTCCGAGCTGCCAGCGGCGGCGCGGGTGCTCGGGCTGTCGGTGTTTTCCCGGCCGTAGCCGGCCAGCACATCGACCTTGGGCAGGTAGCCACCTTGGGCAATGCGCACCTGTTGATCGGCGGCCAGGCGACCGTTGATCCCCGCCTGTACCTCCGGGTGGGCTTCAAGGGCTTGTTGCATGGCCTGCGGCAAGGTTTGTGCAAAGGTTTGTGCAGTAGTGAAAGAGGCAAAGAAAGCGAGGGGCAAGGCGCTGAGCAAGGGGCGACGCATGAGGTTTTTCTTCCCTAGGGACGGCAGGTCCCACAACAGAGCGAAACGTGGCAAATCGGCGAAAAATGGCTATACAGGAAGCCGCGTGTCGGAAATTTCCGAGTGAGAACCCTGTCACAGATCATGGGGGCTTCACCTAGTGAAATATCAATGTGACATTAAGGAAACGATTGTTTAGGATGGCGACACCCGGGTCAATACTTTGACGAAAAGAAATAAAGACCCCGAATCAGCCATAAAATTGACATAAAGCAAATCAGTAGTGTCTTGCGAAACATTCCAAGCAGATCGCGGCAAACACCAGCCCTATCGCGTAAGGAAGCCACATTGAACGGTTAGTTCGGAGAGTGTCATGAGCAGTGTTGTCGCCATCGTCAAACGTGTTGTTGGCCAGGTTATCGCCGTTTCCCAGGACGGGATCCAACGTGTACTTATCGAAGGCGACCGACTGTTCGCGGGCGACCAGGTTTTGACGGGGCAGGCCGGTGCCGTGACCCTCGAACTGACGGACGGTCGAACCCTCGATCTGGGCCGTGAAACACAGTGGAGCGCCGACGCTCCTGCCTCCAGCAGTGACCTTGCGCAGGCTACCGCCCAGGCCGCGCCATCGGTGGAGGAACTGCAACAGGCCATCGCCGCCGGTGCCGACCCGACCAAGGACCTTGAAGCGACCGCGGCCGGCCCGCAATCGGAAGGCAGTAGCGCGCCAGGTGGCGGCCACAGCGTGGTCATGCTGGAGGAAGTCGCCGGTTCCGTGGCGCCGGTAATCGGTTATCAGACGGAAGGCCTCACCTTTGCCGGCAACTTGAATGACCAGCTCACCGGAGCGACAGACCAGACGGTCAACCAGCAGCTGGCGACCGTCCTGGTAGACAGCGGCCTGGCCCTGAGCGCGACGCCAAACGTCTCCGAAGCGGGTGGTTCGGTGGTCTATACCGCTACCCTGTCCCAGGCTGCGACCAGCGAAACCCGCGTCACCCTGTCCAACGGCCAGGTCATCGTCATCGCCGCCGGGCAATTGACGGGCAGCCTCAGCGTCGCGGTTCCTGCCAGCGACAACGTCTACCTCGACAACCGCCAGATTGCCGTCACCATCACCGGTACCAGCGGCGGCGATGGCCTGAACATCACGCCGAGCACTGCGCCGGCGGTCACCACCATCACCGACACCCTGGATACCACCACTGCCAGCCTGACCGCTGGCAGCAGCGTGACCGAAGGCGGCGCGATCACCTACACCGCCAGCCTGAACAACCCGGCACAGACGCCGGTGACCATCACCCTGTCCAACGGCGCGGTGATCAGCATCGCCGCAGGCGAATCCAGCGGCAGCGTACAGGTGCAGACCCCGGCCAATGACGTCTACGCCAACGGCAGCACCGTCAGCGTGACCATCACCGGAGCGACGGGCGGCAACTTCGAGAACCTGGTGCCGAATACCACGCCGGCCGTCACCGTCATCAACGACTCGATCGACACCACTACCGTCAGCCTCGGCGCCAGCCCGAGCGTTGCTGAAAATGGCGTGATCACCTACACCGCCAGCGTCACCTCGCCGGTGACCGGTGCCCCGGTCATCGTCAACCTGTCCAACGGCCAGAGCATCACCATCCCGGTCGGCGGCACCAGCGGCAGCGTGCAGTTCACTGCGCCTAACGATGTCTACAACGGCGCGGCGCCGATCAGCACCACCATCACCGGCGTTTCCGGTGGCAACTTCGAGAACCTGGCGGCCAATCCGGCTCCGGCGGTCACCACTGTTACCGACTCCACCGACACCACCACCGTCAGCCTCGGCGCCAGCCCAAGCGTTGCCGAGAACGGTGTGATTACCTACACCGCCAGCGTCACCTCGCCAGTGACCGGCGCCCCGGTCATCGTCACCCTGTCCAACGGCCAGAGCATCACCATCCCGGTCGGCGGCACCAGCGGCAGCGTGCAGTTCACTGCGCCTAACGACGTCTACAACGGCGCGGCGCCGATCAGCACCACCATCACCGGCGTTTCCGGTGGCAACTTCGAGAACCTGGCGGCCAATCCGGCTCCGGCGGTCACCACTGTTACCGATTCCACCGACACCACCACCGTCAGCCTCGGCGCCAGCCCAAGCGTTGCCGAGAACGGCGTGATTACCTATACCGCCAGCGTCACCTCGCCAGTGACCGGCGCCCCAGTGATCGTCAGCCTGTCCAATGGTCAGAGCATTACCATTCCGGTCGGTGGTACCAGCGGCAGCGTGCAGTTCACTGCACCGAACGATGTTTATAACGGTGCGGCGCCGATCAGCACCACCATCACCGGCGTTTCCGGTGGCAACTTCGAGAACCTGGCGGCCAATCCGGCTCCGGCGGTCACCACTGTCACAGACTCCACCGACACCACCACCGTCAGCCTCGGCGCCAGCCCGAGCGTTGCCGAAAACGGCGTGATCACCTACACCGCCAGCGTGACCTCGCCGGTGACCGGTGCACCGGTCATAGTCACACTGTCCAACGGACAGAGCATCACTATCCCGTTCGGCGGCACCAGCGGCAGCGTGCAGTTCACCGCGCCGAACGATGTCTATAACGGCGCGGCGCCGGTCAGCACCACCATCACCGGCGTGTCCGGCGGCAACTTCGAGAATTTGGCGGCCAATCCAGCTCCGGCCGTGACCACTGTCACAGACTCCACCGACACCACCACCGTCAGCCTCGGCGCCAGTCCGAGCGTTGCCGAAAACGGTGTGATTACCTATACCGCCAGCGTGACCTCGCCAGTGACCGGCGCCCCGGTGATCGTCAGCCTGTCCAACGGCCAGAGCATTACCATCCCGGTCGGCGGCACCAGCGGTAGCGTGCAGTTCACTGCACCAAACGACGTCTACAACGGTGCGGCGCCGATCAGCACCACCATCACCGGCGTGTCCGGTGGCAACTTCGAGAACCTGGCGGCCAGTCCGGCTCCGGCGGTCACCACTGTTACCGACTCCACCGACACCACCACCGTGACCCTCAGCGCCAGCCCGAGCGTGCCCGAAGGCGGCGTGGTGACCTACACCGCCTCAGTCGGCGCTCCGGTGACCGGCACGCCGGTAATCGTCAACCTGGCCAACGGCCAGAGCATCACCATCGCGGTGGGCCAGACCTCCGGCTCGGTCAATTTCACCGCGCCGGACAACGTGCTGGCCACCAACGCACCGCTGACCAACAGCATCACCGGCGTCAGTGGCGGCAACTACGAGAGCCTGGTCGCCGGTACCGGCACGACCACCACTACCGTCACCGATGACCCGGCGCGCCTGGACACCACCACCCTGACCCTGGGCGCCACCGGTTCCGTCGCCGAAGGCGGGCAGATCGTCTACACCGCGACCCTGAGCAACCCGGCCGGCAGCGAAATGAAGATCAGCCTGAGCAATGGTGAGACCATCACCATTGCCCAGGGCCAGACCCAGGGCACCGTGACCTTCGCGGCGCCTGCGAACACCGTTTATGTGGATGCGGGCAATGTCAGCGTCACCGTGACCGGCACCACCGGCGGTGACTTCGAAAAACTGGCGGTGAATCCGGCTGCGGCGGTGACGGCGATCACCGACAGCATCGACACCTCGACTGTCACCCTGACCGCGACCCCGAGCGTCACCGAAGGCGGCGTGGTGACCTATACCGCCTCGGTCACGGCTCCGGTTACCGGCACGCCGCTGGTGATCAGCCTGGCCAATGGTCAATCGATCACCATCCCGGTCAACGCTTCGAGTGGCTCGGTGGATTTCATTGCGCCGAACAACGTCCTGAACACCAACACGCCGCTGACCAACAGCATCACGGGGGTTACTGGTGGCAATTACGAGAAGCTGGACACTGCCGGAACTCCGACCACTGTGGTCAATGACGATCCGGCCCGCCTCGACACTACCGGCCTGACCCTGTCCGCCACCGGCACCGTCCAGGAGGGTGGCGACATCGTCTATACCGCTCGCCTGACCAATCCGGCCGGCAGCGAAATGAAGGTCACCCTCAGCAATGGCGAAGTGATCACCATAGGCAAGGGCCTCTCCGAAGGCAGCGTGACCTTCCCGGCGCCTGCCAACACCGTCTATGTGGATGGCGGCAACGTCAGCGTCACCGTCACAGGCACTACCGGCGGCGACTTCGAGCATCTGGAAGTCAGCCCGACTCCGGCTGTCACTGCCGTTACGGATTCGATCGATACGTCGACCGTCACCCTGACCGCGACTTCGAGTGCAGTGGAAGGCGGTGTCGTCACCTACACCGCCTCGGTTACCGCGCCAGTCACTGGTACGCCTCTGGTCATCTCTTTGGCGAACGGCCAGTCGATCACCATTCCGGTCAACGCTTCGAGCGGTTCGGTGGACTTTATTGCCCCGAACAACGTGTTGAACACCAACACCCCACTGACCAACAGCATCACCGGCGTCACCGGTGGCAATTACGAGAAATTGGAAACCGCCGGCACGCCGACCACCGTCGTGACCGACGATCCCGCTCGACTGGACACCACTGGCCTGACCCTGTCGGCCACCGGCACCGTCCAGGAAGGTGGAGACATCGTCTACACCGCTCGCCTGACCAACCCGGCCGGCAGTGAAATGAAGATCACGCTGAGTAATGGCGAGGTCATTACCATCGGCAAAGGTCTGTCGGAAGGCAGCGTGACCTTCGCGGCACCAGCCAATACCGTTTATGTAGATGGCAGTAATGTCAGCGTCACCGTCACGGGTACCACCGGCGGCGACTTCGAGCATCTGGAAGTCAGCCCGACCGCGGCAGTGACCGCAGTTACCGACAGCATCGATACTTCGACCGTGACTTTGACGGCTACCGCCAGCGCTGTTGAGGGCGGCGTAGTGACCTACACCGCCTCCGTCACTGCACCCGTTACCGGCACTCCGCTGGTCATCAGTCTGGCTAACGGCCAGTCGATCACTATCCCAGTGAACAGCTCCAGCGGCTCGGTCGATTTCATTGCGCCGAACAACGTGCTGAATACCAATACGCCGCTGACCAACAGCATCACCGGCGTCACTGGCGGCAATTACGAGAAGCTGGAAACCGCCGGTACCCCGACCACCGTCGTGACCGACGACCCGGCTCGCCTGGACACCACTAGCCTGACTCTGTCCGCCACCGGAACCGTTCAAGAAGGCGGTGACATCGTCTATACCGCTCGCCTGACCAACCCGGCGGGCAGCGAGATGAAGATCACCCTCAGCAACGGGGAAGTGATCACCATTGGCAAGGGCTTGAGCGAGGGCTCTGTCACGTTCGCTGCACCGCAGAACACTGTGTACGTAGACGGCGGCAACGTCAGCGTCACCATCACCGGTACCACTGGCGGCGACTTCGAACATCTGGAAGTCAGCCCGACTGCGGCTATCACTGCCGTTACCGACTCGATCGACACCAGCACCGTTACTCTGACCGCCACCGCCAGCGCTGTTGAAGGCGGTGTCGTCACCTACACCGCCTCGGTTACCGCGCCAGTTACTGGTACGCCTCTGGTCATCTCCTTGGCGAACGGCCAGTCGATCACCATTCCGGTCAACAGCTCCAGCGGTTCGGTCGATTTCATTGCACCGAACAACGTGCTGAACACCAACACGCCGCTGACCAATAGCATCACCGGCGTTACCGGTGGCAATTACGAGAAGCTTGAAACCGCCGGCACCCCGACCACCGTCGTGACAGACGATCCGGCTCGCCTGGACACTACTGGCCTGACCCTGTCCGCCACGGGTACCGTCCAGGAGGGTGGCGATATCGTTTACACCGCCCGCCTGACCAATCCGGCCGGCAGCGAAATGAAGGTCACCCTCAGTAATGGCGAAGTGATCACCATTGGCAAGGGCCTCTCCGAAGGCAGCGTGACCTTCGCAGCGCCTGCCAACACCGTCTATGTAGATGGCGGCAACGTCAGCGTGACTGTCACCGGGACTACTGGTGGTGACTTCGAGCACCTGGAAGTCAGCCCGACCGCGGCTGTCACCGCCGTTACGGATTCGATTGATACTTCGACCGTCACCCTGACCGCAACTTCGAGCGCAGTGGAAGGTGGTGTCGTCACCTACACCGCCTCCGTCACGGCTCCGGTCACCGGCACTCCGCTGGTTATCAGCCTCGCCAACGGCCAAAGCATCACCATCCCGGTCAACAGCTCC
>NZ_JAOECN010000013.1:0-129873 GCF_029836855.1 Pseudomonas sp. GD04058 | reverse complement strand
TCGTTTTTGCTATTGGGCCCGTTTAAAAGTCATAACTCACACTGGTGTAGTAGAACGCCCCCTGCGCTCCCTCAGGCGAGGTGATCGAATACTTCGGCACCCCGTACAACTGCGCACCTTTCAATTTCTCCGGATGGCTGTCGAACAGGTTGATCGCACCTACCGAGACTTTCAGGCCCAGGTCGAAGCGATAGCTCAGGTCCAGATCCGTCACCCATTGCGGGCTGAAGGTCTGGTCCAGCGCCGGGTTGCTGGCGTTCAGGCTTTTCCATTCGCCATAACGCCGCTGGGTGACGGTCAGCCCCCAGTTTTCGTACAGCCAGTTGGCGCTGAAGGTCAGCTTGTTGTCCGGCGTGCCGTGCTCGATCAGCCCTTGGGTGGCCCGTCCGACGATCTGCTCACCGCTGATGCCGCCGACATCACGCAGGTCGGTGATCCGCGTGCGGGTCTTGGCGAAGCCGGCGTTCAGGTCGAGCCGGCCATAGGCTGCCAGGTCCAGTTGGTATTGGCCGCTTAGCTCGACGCCGTCGGTGCGGGTGTCGGCGATGTTGGTGTAGAACGCCGCGCTCTGGATGTTGGCGTAGGGCGTACCGGCGAAGATCGGCCCGACCACGCTGGCCGGCAACTGGTCGGAGAGGGTGATGCGGTTGTTGATATCGATACGGTAGGCGTCGATGCTCAGCGAAGCATTGCTCAATGGCCGCCAGACCAGGCCCAGGGAGTAGTTGGTCGACTCCTCCGGCTTCAGCGCCCGGCCACCGAGCAATGCCGCTTCCGGGCTGTCGGCGCGCAGGGTGCGCTGTTGCACCTCGACCCAGTTGCCGCTGCCCGGCGGCTGCTCCACCACCTGTACGCTGAACGACGATAAACCGCTCTGCACCAGCGACGGTGCGCGATAACCGCTGCTGATACTGCCGCGTGCGGCGATCTGCGGGGTGAAGTCGTAGCGCAGGGAAAGCTTGCCGTTGGTGGTGTCGCCAAAGTCCGAATAGTGCTCCGAGCGCACCGCCAGGCCGGCCTGGAACTTGTCGGTGATCTGCCCTTCGAGGTCGAGGTAGGCGCCGAATACCTTGCGCTCCAGCGAGGCGGCGTCGACGTTGGTGATCCCCGAGTAGTAGCCGGGAATCCGCCGCCCGGTGACCGGATCCAGGGTGTTGAACAGCGCGCCGTTCTGCCAGCCCGCCGCCTCGCCGGCGCTCAGGGTGTAGTTTTCCTTGCGCCAGGCCAGGCCCGCGGACACGGTCAGCGGCTTGGCCAGCAGATCGGTGGGGAAGTCGCGGACCCAGTCGAGGGTCAGGTTGGTCTGCTTGTTCTCGCGCTCCCCGGTGTAGATGTTGTACGGGCTGTTGGCGCCCCAGCTAGGGTTGATCGCGTCGCGATCGGTGGACTTGAGCGTGTCGTTGCCGTAGTTGGCCGCCAGGTCGAACTTGCCCAGCAGGTCGTCCTCGTAGCGCAGGCCGCCGGTGACCGCGTAGTCCTCCAGGGCATAGCGGGTGATCGGCAGGCGCCCGTCCGGGTAGCGCGACAGCGCGACACTGCCGTAGTTGCTGCGCAGGGTGGTGGGCGGGTCGAAGAAGCCTTCGGCATCGGTGTTCTTGTGCGAGTACGTGGCGAAGCCATAGGCGGTCAGGCCGTCACCAACGCCGATCTCGCTGTTGGCGACGAGGTTGTACTGGTCGCTGACCCCGCCCGAGCCCCAGTTCCAGGTGCGGTAGCGGTTGTTCTGCTCGCGGGGCGTATTAACGCTGGTGTCGCCGGGATAGAAGATGCGGTTGTCCGGACGGGTATCGCTGGCCGGGTCCTGGTTGCCGGCATCGAACGACAGGGTGAGGAAACCATCGTTGGGCAGGGCGAAGCCTTTCCAGCCACTGAGCTTGCGCTGCAGGCCGTCACCCTTGTCGTAGCCGCCGAAGCGGTAGCCGATGTTGCCGCCATCGTCGTTTTCCTTGAGCACGATGTTGATCACCCCGGCGATGGCATCGGAGCCGTACTGGGCGGCGGCGCCGTCACGCAGGATCTCGACCCGCGACACCGCGCTCAGCGGTATCAGGCTCAGGTCCACCGCCGCGGCGCCACGGCCGTTGGCCAGGCTCTGGCGGGTAACGTTGGCGCTGCTGTGGCGGCGCTTGCCGTTGACCAGTACCAGCACCTGGTCCGAGGCCAGGCCGCGCAGCGAAGCGCCTTGGGCGATGGACCCGGCGAAAGCGCCCTGTGGCGATTGCGGGAAGCTGAAGGAGGGCGACAGCGCGGTCAGGGCGCCGGACAGGTCCTTGGCCCCGGTTTCTTCGAGTTTTTCGGCGCTGAGCACATCGACCGGTGCCGCGCTTTCGAGGGCGGTGACGTCGCTGCGGCGGGTGCCGACCACTACCACGGTATCGAGTTTGTCGTCTTTGGCGGCGCTGCCACTGGCGGGCTCCTGGGCCTGGACGATGGGCACGGCAAGGCTGCCGATGACCAGCGCGATGGCGCCGGCCAAGGGGTCGAGACGGAACATGGGACTACTCCTGTTGCACGCAAGGGGGCCGGCGACCCTCCCGGGATCGCCGGTCAGCGAAGGGTCAGAAACGGCTGGTAACGCTCAGGCCGACGGTGCGCGGGTCGCCGTAGGTGATCACGTATTGCCCGGCAGTACCGTTGGGTCGGCCATGGACCTGGTAACGGCGGTCGGTGAGGTTGTTGACGAAGCCGGTGACGCTGAGCTTCTCGTCCGCGCTGAACCAGGTCAGGCGACTGTTGGCCAGGGTGTAGTGGGGCTGGTTGAGCGGCGCGTCGGCACTGCTCTGGCGGTCGGCGAGGAAGTATTCCTTGTCACGGAAGCTGACATCGCCCCCGGCTACCAGCCTGCCGGGAATGTCCAGCGGCAGGGTGTAGTCGGCCCCGAGGGACACCACGTAGCGCGGCGACCGCACGAAGCTGTTGCCGCTGTAGTCGCCGGTGACCGCGCCGGTATTGGGGTTGGTGTTCTTGAAGTCGGTGTACTCGGTATCCAGGAACGACAGCGCGCCGCGCAGATGCAGGCGGTCGGTGGGCTGGCCCTCGATCTCCAGTTCGGCGCCTTTGACCTTGCCCTTGGCGCCGTTGGTGAGTGCGGTGGTCAGGATGCCGCTGTTGACCGTCAGCAGGTTCACCTGGATGTCCTGGTAGTCGTAATAGAAGACGTTGGCGTTGACCGTCAGGCGATGGTCGAACCACTCCGACTTCAAGCCCAGTTCATAGGCATCCAGTTCTTCCGGATCGACCGTGGTCAACTGCGCCAGGCTGGTTGAGAGGCCGGTGTTGAAGCCACCCGAGCGGAAGCCGTGGGCGTAGCGGAAGAACACCCGCAGGTTGTCGTTGATCCGGTATTCCGGGGTCAGGTCGTAGGTCCAGGCGTCCCAGCGCTTGCTTTCCTCGCGATTGCCGTTGCTGCCGGCGGCGGTCAACGGGATCAGCGGACCCGTGGCGGTAGCCCGGGTCAGCTGGGTCAGGTCGAGATCGATGTCCTTTTTCTCGGTGGTCCAGCGCAGGCCGCCGGTGACGGTCAGATTGTCTGTGAAGTCATAGGCCAGGTTGCCGAACAGCGCATAGCTGTCGGTGCGGTGGGTGTAGTCGAGGTTGCGGTAATCCACGGTGCCGCCGGTCTGGTTGGAGCCGGTGCCGTTCGGTGTCGGGCCCGGAATGATGCTGCGCACCGCGCTGTTGTCGAGGGTCTCGTGGAAGTAGTGGGTTCCGAGCATCCAGCGCAGGGTTTCCTGCGGCGAAGAGGCGAGGCGGAACTCCTGGGAGTACTGGTCGTAGGTCGCATCGCTGTCAGTGGCACCGTTGACCTCGTAGGGGGTGTAGTCGGCGTCGGTCAGCGACTGGTTGCGGATATGGTCGTAGGCGGTGATCGAGGTCAGGGTGTAGTCGCCGAGGTTCCAGTTCAGGGTCAGCGACGTGCCGCTGTGGTCGAGCTTGTAGTCTTCGTTGGTGTTGAGCTCGATCTTGCGCCCGTGAGGGCGCTGGTAGCCGACATTGTAGTAGCGCCCCAGGGGCAGCGAACCGCTGCTGCCGTCGCCCTTGAATTCACGACCATGAATCTTCAGCAGGGCTTCGAGGTCCTCGTTGACCTTGGCCAGGAACTGCACGCGCACGGCTTTCTTGTTGACGTCACCGTAGGTCTGGTCGTTGGTCAGGTTATGGGTGAAGCCGTCGCGCTCTTCGGAATACAGCGAGACCCGGCCGGCCAGGCGATCGTCCACCAGCGAACCGCCGATGGCGCCGTTGAGGATTCGTTCGTTCTTGCTGCCGAAGCCGATAGTGCCGTAGCCATCGGTGTCGAACGTCGGTTTCTTGGAAATCACGTTGACCGCGCCGGCGGTGGTGTTCTTGCCGTACAGGGTGCCTTGCGGGCCGCGCAGGATCTCGATGCGTTCCAGGTCGAACAGCGGCCCGCCGCCGGCCACCGGAGCATTGAGGTACACGTCGTCGGCATAGATGCCTACCGGATAGACCGTGGCCGCACCGGTATCGCCGGTGCCCAGGCCACGGATGTACCAGCGTGGGCGCCCGTCGCCGTCCGGATTCTTCGCCGAAGCGTTGGGTACGAACGTGGTGATATCGCCCATGGCGCGCACGCCGTCGGCCGCCAGGCTGGTGCCCTGGACCGCCGAGACCGCCACCGGAACCTCTTGCAGGGTTTCTTCCCGGTGCTGTGCGGTGACGGTTACGGTTTTCAGCGCCGGCGTGGTGCTGGTTTCATCGTCGGCATAGGCCAACGGGTATTGGCCCGCCAACAGAAGGCTAAGGCTGATTCCCTTGGTGATGGGATTGATCTGGAACATGCTGCTTCTCCCCGAGCGTTGCAGATGCAGGGGTAGAGCAGGGTTTATGCCATGTTTTCAACCCATTGATTCAATTGGAAAAACAAGGATTTTTGCGGCGTCGTTGCTAGGCAGGCAGCAGGGCACTGGTGAATCTATGTTGCTACAGCAGCAATGGTTGCGAACCTGGCCCATGGCGCACTTCCAACGGCTCGCTGGATAACCACCTGGCTCGGAAGTTTCTCAAGCTTTCCTGGAAACTTCCCTTCGCTTGTTTGAGGCTCGAAATTGATAAGTCAGATGTTTTACTGTGCGTGCCTGGAATATTTCTCGGGGCGAGGGTATGAGAAAAATCGACGGTAGCCATGGTGCAGATGGCGCGTCCGGGTGCGGTTCCCCGGATTTCCTGGGCAGGGTTCGCTGGCCATTGGTTGTACTGCTATGCCTGGCCACGGGTTTCGCTCTGGTGGTGCTGTTCTGGAGCGGCGATACGCAGCCGGACTCGCCCTGGTTCTGGAGCCGCGTGCTGGCACTCCCGTTGATTATCTGGAGCTATCTGTATGGGCTGCGCCTGCTGGCGCATTGAAGACGCTGGCCATGCTCCTCGTCCCGGGCGGCTCGAAACGCGACGCGGACCTTGTCGATACCGCGCCGCATCCAGGGTTTAGCCCTCCCGCTTCACCACCAGGGTCAGAATGTCATAACTCGCCACCAGCTCCCCAAGCTGGTTGGTCACCTCCACGTCCCACGCCACCACCCCTTGCGGGATACCCTGCGGGCTCTTCTTGCCCTGGTCGATCTTGCGCTTGCAGGTGAGCCTGGCCTGGATCGTGTCGCCGATGCCCACCGGATTGATGAAGCGCAGGTTATCCAGTCCATAGTTGGCCAGGACCGGCCCGGGAGCCGGGCTGACGAACAAGCCGGCCGCCGCCGACAGCACGAAGTAGCCGTGGGCGATACGCTTGCCGAACTGCGATTCCCGTGCGGCGATCTCGTCGAAATGCATGTAGAAGTGATCCCCCGAAAGACAGCCGAAGTTCACCAGGTCTGCCTCGGTCACCGTCCGCCGATGGGTCAGCAACGACTCGCCGATGCGCAGGTCCTCGAAATAGCGGCGGAACGGATGTACTTCGGTTTCGATCACCTCGGCGCCACGCACGTACTCGCCGGTCACCGCCATCAGCATGCTCGGCGAGCCCTGTACCGCGGCCCGTTGCAGGTAGTGCTTCACGGCGCGCAGCCCGCCCAGTTCCTCGCCACCCCCAGCCCGACCCGGACCGCCGTGCTTGAGCTGCGGCAGCGGAGAACCATGGCCGGTGGATTCGGCAGCGGCTTCGGCATCCAGCACCAGCAGGCGGCCATGCCAGGCCGCCGCCACCGGCACGGCCCTGGCCGCCACTGCGCGGTCAGCGGTGACCAGGCTCGCCACCAGGCTGCCTTTGCCGCGGGCAGCCAGGTCCAGCGCTTCATCCAGGTCTTCATAGGTCATCAGGGTGCTGACCGGCCCGAACGCTTCGATATCGTGGGCGCCGCCCTCGGCATGGGCGTCCCGCGCCAGCAGCAGGGTGGGGGCGAAGAAGGCGCCGTTGGCGACGCCTTCGCCACGCGGCTCGAAACCGTCACGGGCACCGAACAGCAGGTCGCAGCTTTGCAGCAATTGTTCGACCCGCTCGCCGACATCCGCCTGCTGCGCATGGGACGCCAGGGCCCCCATGCGCACGCCTTCCACCGAAGGATCGCCCACCACCACCTTGCCCAGGCGATCCCGCAGGCGGGTCGCCACCGCGTCCAGATGCTTCGCCGGCACGATGGCCCGGCGAATCGCCGTGCATTTCTGCCCGGCCTTGGTGGTCATTTCCCGGGCGACTTCCTTGATATACAGCTCGAACTCTTCGCTGTCCGGGCTCACGTCCGGGCCGAGGATGGCGCAGTTCAGCGAGTCGGCCTCGGCGGTGAAGGGCACCGAGTTGCGGATCAGGTTGGGCGTGACCCGCAGTTTCGCCGCAGTGTCCGCCGAGCCGGTGAAAGTCACCAGGTCCTGGCCGTCCAGGCGCTCCAGCAGGTCGCCGGTGCTGCCGATCACCAGTTGCAGGGCGCCGGCCGGGAGCAGGCCGGACTCATCGATCAGGCGCACCACGGCTTCGGTCAGGTAGCTGGTGGCGGTGGCGGGCTTGACGATGCAGGGCATGCCGGCCAGGAAGGTCGGGGCAAATTTTTCCAGCATCCCCCAGATCGGGAAGTTGAAGGCATTGATATGCACCGCGACCCCGGCCCGTGGCACCAGGATGTGACTGCCGGCGAACCGGCCTTGCTTGCCCAGCGGGATCGCCGGCCCTTCATGGACCAGGTTGCCTGACGGCAACTCGCGGGCACCGATGCCGGCATAAGAGAACAGCGTGGCATTGCCGCCCTCGATATCGATCCAGCTGTCGGCACGGGTCGCGCCGCTGTGGTGGGACAGGGCGTAGAGCTGCTCCTTGCGCTCGGCCAGGTACAGCGCCAGGGCCTTGAGCCGCGCTGCGCGCTGCTGGAAATCCAGGGCCATCAGGCCGTTGCGGCCCTGCTGGCGCCCCCAGGCGAGGGCCTCGGCGAAGTCCGGACGCTCCTCATGGCTGTAGCCCAGCACGTGGCCGTCGATGGCGCTGCGCAGGGGCTGGGCGCCGTGCTGGCCGATCCAGCGGCCGGCGATGAAGCTTTGCAAGGTAGGGGCAGCAGACATCGGTGTGTCCTCCAGTTCTTTCAGGAAGCGCTGTTACCACAGCGCCAGGGTGTAGCCGACGATCAGGCGGTTTTCGTCCAGGGCATTGGTCAGGCCGTTGCCGGAGCGGAAGGTGACGTTGCGCCAACGCAGGCTGACGTTCTTCAGCGGGCCGCTCTGGATCACGTAGGCGATATCGGTATCGCGCTCGCGCTCGCGGCCGTTGTCGATACCCGCCGCCTTGGCGTGGCGGCCGTCGGTATAGCGGGTCATGAAGCTCAGGCCGGGAATGCCCAGGGCGGCGAAGTCGTAGTCGTAGCGCGCCTGCCAGGAGTCCAGCCCGGCGCGGGTGAAGGTGTTGTAGGTGACCAGGTTGACGGTGTAAGGGTCGCCGCCATTGAGGAAGGGGAAGGCGCTGTCGCCGGACATCTGCTGGAAGGTGCCGCTGAATTTGTGCGCGCCGACCGCCAGGGTGAACATGCCGTTGAAGTTACGGTTATCGATGCGTCCGGCGCGTTCGGCACCGTCGCCACGGCTGTCGAACCAGCGCAGGTCACTGCGCAGGCTCATGCCCTCGGCCAGCGGCAGGGTATGAACCAGGCCGACATACTGCTGGCGATAGATGTCTTCGAGCTTGGCGTAGTAGTAACTCACCGCCAGTTGCGGGCTGAAGGCGTAGCTGCCGCCACCGAAATCGAAGTGATCGCTGCTGGCGGCGCCGTAGCCGATATCGTCGTTGCTCGAGGAATCGCGCAGGTTGGCCTTGGTCAGGCGTCCGCCATTGAGGGTCAGGCCGTCGATGTCCTGGCTGGTCAGCAGGCCGCCTTTGAAGGTCGAGGCCAGCAGGCGGGTGTCGTTGTAGGTGACCACCGGCAACAGCGGTTGCAGGGTGCCCAGGCGCAGCACGCTTTTCGACAGGCGCACCTTGGCGGTCACGCCCAGCTCGCTGTAGTCGTCCACCGGTTCCAGGCTGTCGCGGCCATAGGGCAGCAGGCCGGTGCCACGGCGGTCGCGGCTGGAGTCCAGCTTGATGCCCAGTTGGCCCATGGCATCCACACCGAAACCAAGGGTGCCATCGGTAAAGCCGGACTCCAGTTTGGCGGTAAAGCCCTGCGCCCATTCCTCAGCCTTGGACTGCGGCGCGTTGTCCTGGCGGAAGTCGCGGTTTATGTAGTGGTTGCGCAGTTCGATCTTCGCGTGGCTGTCCTCGATGAAGCCGGCCAGGGCCGGAGTACAGGCGAGGGGCAGGGTGAATCCGGCCAGAAGGCGAATGGGGTTCATTGTTGTTATTCCCGAGTCGTCGTTTGCGTGATTAGTGTTTGCTGGCGCTGGCGGCGCCGATACCGGTCATGGAGCGGATGAACTGGGCCAGATAGCGGCCGCGTTCCTCGCTGGCCCGGGCCGAGCGGTCGGACACCGAGAAGGCCCAGGCGGCAAGGAAGGCCGCGCTCATGGAGAACAGCGCCGGGTTGGAGTAGGGGAACAGCGCCTTGTCGTGATGCAGAACGTTGACCCACACCACTGGGCTCAGCACCAGCAGGATCACCGCCGAAACCAGGCCGGCCAGGCTACCGGCCACGGCGCCGCGGGTGGTCAGGCCCTTCCAGAACATGGACAGGAACAGCACCGGGAAATTGACCGAGGCCGCGATGGCCAGCACCAGCCCGGACAGGAACGCGATGTTCTGCGACTCGAACATCAGGCCGAGGATGATCGCCAGCACGCCGATCACCAGGGTGGCGACGCGGGAGACGCGGATCTCATCCTGTTCGCTCGCCTTGCCCTTGCGGACCACGCAGGCGTAGATGTCATGGGACACCGCCGAGGCACCGGACAGCGCCAGGCCGGCGACTACCGCAAGGATGGTGGCGAAGGCCACGGCCGAGATGAAGCCGAGGAACAGGTTGCCGCCCACGGCCTGGGCCAGGTGCACGGCGATCATGTTGCCGCCGCCGATGATCGCGCCGCTGGCGTCACGGTAGGCAGGTTCAGTGCCGACCATAACGATGGCGCCGAAGCCGATGACGATCAGCAGCAGGTAGAAGTAGCCGATGAAGCCGGTGGCATAGAACACCGATTTACGGGCTTCCTTGGCATCGCTGACCGTGAAGAAGCGCATCAGGATGTGTGGCAGGCCGGCGGTGCCGAACATCATGCCGAGGCCGAGGGAAATCGCATCCACCGGGTTCGACAGCAGGCCGCCCGGGGCCATGATCGCGGTGCCTTTGGCATGTACCGCCGCGGCGCTGGCGAACATCGCCTCGGTGCTGAAACCGAAGTGCTTGAGCACCATGAAGGCCATGAAGGTGGTGCCGGAAAGCAGCATGACGGCCTTGATGATCTGCACCCATGTGGTAGCGAGCATGCCGCCGAAGGTGACGTAGAACACCATCAGCACGCCGACCAGGATCACCGCGTACAGGTAGCTGATGCCGAACAGCAGCTCGATCAGCTTGCCGGCGCCGACCATCTGCGCCACCAGGTACAGTAGCGCCACGGTCAGGGTACCGAAGGCCGAGGTCAGGCGTACCGGGGTCTGTGCCAGGCGGTAGGAGACCACGTCGGCGAAGGTGTACTTGCCCAGGTTGCGCAGGCGCTCGGCGATCAGGAACAGGATGATCGGCCAGCCGGCCAGCACGCCCAGGGCGTAGAGCAGGCCGTCGTAGCCGTTGAGGAACATCATCGCCGAGATACCGAGGAAGGACGCGGCGCTGATCATGTCGCCGGCGATTGCCAGGCCGTTCTGCATCCCGCTCAGGCCGCCGCCGGCGGTATAGAAATCGCTGGCCGAACGGGTGCGCAGGGCGGCCCAGCGGGTTACCCCGAGGGTGAAGACGACGAACAGCAGAAACATGCCGATGGCGGTCCAGTTCATTGCGCGCACTCCTGCTTGACCTTGTCGTTGAGCGGATCGAGGACATTGTTGGCGCGGTACACGTAGATACCGGTGAGGGCGAAGGACAGCAGCACGATCAGCACGCCCACCAGCATGCCGACGCTCGTCACCCCGCCGCTGAGGGACTGGCCGAGGGTGCTGGGGGAAAAGGCCACGAGCAGGACGAAGCCGTAGTAGATCACCAGCATGGCGGCGGTGAGGCTGCCGTTGAGGCGGCGCTTGCGCCGCACCAGTTGCCGGAAATCGGGGTGGTTGCTGATGGATTCGATATCAGTGGGGGTCATGGGTGCGCTCTCTTGATCTTGTTGTAGTTGTTGTGTCGTTCACGCTTGGGGGTATTGCTTTGTTCTTTCGGGCCTCATCGCTGGCAAGCCAGCTCCCACAGGGATCCCTGTGGGAGCTGGCTTGCCAGCGATGAGGCCGGTACAGGCGAAAACCTTTAAAGCTGATCGAAATCCAGCACCACCCGCTCGCTCAGCGGATAGCTCTGGCACGACAGCACATACCCGGCCGCTACCTCGTAGTCTTCCAGGGCATGGTTGCTGTCCATCTCCACCTCGCCCTCGATCACCTTGCACTTACAGGTCGAGCAGACCCCGGCCTTGCACGAGTAGGGCAGTTCGGCGCCAATGGCATTGCCGGCATCCAGCACGCTTTGGCTATTGCGCGGCAGCTCGAAGGACAGCGCACGGCCGTCGCTGATCACGGTGACCTGGCTCATCGCCGAATCCACCTGCCGCGCCGCTTCCCGGGCCTGGCGCCGCTCGTCGCTGCCGGCTGCGGCGAACAGCTCGAAGTGAATCCTGTCCGCGGCCATGCCTCGCGCCTTCAGGGCGTCGCGCACGGTCTCGGTCATTGCCTGCGGGCCGCAAACGAACGCCGCTTCCAGTTGCGGCACGTCGAGCCAGCGGCCGAACAGTTGCGCGCATTTGTCGGCGTCGATGCGGCCGTTATAAAGGTCGATGTCCTGCTGCTCGCGGCTGAACACGAAGATCAGGTTGAGGCGTTGCAGGTAGCGGTTCTTCAGGTCTTCCAGTTGCTCGCGGAACAGCGCCGAGCCACTGGCGCGGTTGCCGTAGAGCAGGGTGAAGCGGCTGTTCGGTTCGGCTTCAAGGGTGGTCTTGACAATGGACAGGATCGGGGTGATGCCGCTGCCGGCCGCCACCGCCAGGTAGTGAGCGTGACGCGCCGGGTCCAGCGCGGTATGGAAGCTGCCGGATGGCGGCATCACATCGATCACGTCACCGGCCGCCAGCACCTCGTTGGCGAAGGCGGAAAAACGCCCGCCGACCATTTTTTTTACCGCCACCCGCAGTTCACCGTCGTTGACGCCGGTGCAGATCGAATAGGAGCGGCGCACTTCTTCATCATCCAGGCGGGTGCGCAGCACCAGGTACTGGCCCTGGGTGAACCGGAAGGTCTCGCCCAGTTCACGCGGTACATCGAACAGGATCGACACGGCATCGCGTGTTTCGCTGCGCACTTGCTTGACGGTCAGGCTGTGGAACTGGCTCATGGGGAATCTCCAGCAAGCGCTCAAATGCACTTGAAATAATCGAAGGGCTCGCGGCAGTCGCAGCAGCGGTACAGGGCCTTGCACGCGGTGGAGCCGAACTCGCTGAGTACCTCGGTGTGGCTGCTGCCGCACTGTGGACAGGCGATCACCTGCGGTTCGCCGAGCAGGCTGCGTTTGTTCGAACTGCCCAGTGGCGCGGCGATGCCATAGGCGCGCAGGCGTTCACGGCCGCTGGCGCTGATCCAGTCGGTGGTCCAGGCCGGGCTGAGCTGACGCTTCAGCGCGGGCTCGGCGAAGCCGGCCTGTTCCAGCGCGGCGCGGATGTCCTGCTCGATCGCCTCGGTGGCCGGGCAGCCGGAATAGGTCGGGGTCACGGCCACCTGCAGGTGGCCGTTGGCCCAGTCCAGAGCGCGCACGATGCCCAGGTCGACCACGCTGACCACCGGCACTTCCGGGTCCATGACCTGCTCCAGCACCGTCCAGGCCTGGTGCAGGTCATCGGGCCGCGAGGCGCGGGCGCCGCGGTCGCTGGCGATCAGCTCACCAGGTCGCATCGGGGTAGGCTCGCGGCAGGAATTGCATTTCCGCCAGCAGCAGGCCCAGGTGCTCGCTGTGCACGCCCTGGCGACCGCTGAGGTAGAAGTGACTGGCCGCTGGCGGCACCGGTAGGGTGGCGCGCTCGAAGGTGGCTTCGACCTGCGTCTGCCAGTCCAGCGCGACCTGCTCCGGGTTGCCGATCACACCGCTGTGGAACAGGCGCTGCTCCAGCGCATCGGCCTCCACCAGCTCGACGGTATAGCGCCAGACCTGGGGCAGGGCGGCGAGCATGCGCTGGCGGCTCTCCTCGGTGCCGTCGCCCAGGCGCTCGACCCACTCGCCGGAGCGGCGCAGGTGATAGGTGACTTCCTTCAGCGCCTTGCTGGCGATGGCCTGGATACGCTCGTCGCTGGAATGGGCCAGGCCTTGCAGCACGGCGAAATGCCAGGCGTCGTAGAAGAATTGCTTGAGGATGGTCAGCGCATAGTCGCCGTTGGGTTGCTCCACCAGCAGCAGGTTGCGATAGGCGCGCTCGTCGCGACGGAACACCAGGTGGTCGGCATCGCGGCCGTCAGCGCTCAGCTCGGCGGCATATTCCAGCCAGTTGCGCGCCTGGCCGACCAGGTCGAGGCCGACGTTCATCAGCGCCAGCTCTTCTTCCAGCGCCGGGGCGCGGCCGCACCACTGGCACAGGCGCTGGGCCTGGACCATGGCGCTGTCGCCCAGGCGCAGCAAATACTGGATCAGATCGTCTGTCATGGGCGCCGTCATTACATATGCCCCACTTCAGGCGGCAGCTCGTAGAAGCTGGCGTGGCGGTAGATCTTGTCTTCGGCAGGGGCGAACAGCGGATCCTTCTCGTCGGGCGACGAGGCCGTGATCAGCGCCGAGGGCACCACCCACAGGCTTACCCCCTCGTTGCGGCGGGTGTACAGCTCGCGAGCATTCTCGATGGCCATGGCGGCATCGGCGGCATGGACGCTACCGACATGCTTGTGGTTGAGGCCGTGCTTGCTGCGCACGAACACTTCGAACAGGGTCCATTCGGACATGGCGATTTCTCCTCGGGCGGCGCTCAGGCGGCGTTTTTATTGGCTTTTTTCTTGGCGTGGGCGACAGCGGCAGCCCGTACCCAGGCACCGTCCTCGATGGCCTGGCGGCGGGTGGCGACCCGCTCCTGGTTGCACGGGCCGTTGCCCTTGAGCACTTCGTAGAATTCGTCCCACTGGATCTGGCCGAAGTCGTAATGACCACGCTCGGCGTTCCACTTCAGCTCGGGATCTGGCGCCGTGCAGCCGAGCAATTCCAGTTGCGGCACGGTCTGGTCGATGAAGCGCTGGCGCAGCTCATCATTGCTCTGGCGCTTGATCTTCCAGGCCATGGACTGGGCGCTGTTGGGCGAGTGCTCGTCGCTCGGGCCGAACATCATCAGCGACGGCCACCACAGGCGGTTGATCGCGTCCTGGACCATGTCCTTCTGGGCCTGGTTGCCCTCGCGCATCATGGTCAGGAGGATTTCGTAGCCCTGGCGCTGGTGGAAGCTCTCTTCCTTGCAGATGCGGATCATCGCCCGGGAATAGGGGCCGTAGCTGGTGCGCTGGAGCACCACCTGATTGACGATCGCCGCGCCATCCACCAGCCAGCCTACCGCACCGATGTCGGCCCAGCTCAGGGTCGGGTAGTTGAAAATGCTGGAATATTTTGCTTTTCCGCTATGCAGCTTTTCAATTTCCGTATCACGATCGGCGCCGAGGGTTTCCATGGCGCTGTACAGGTACAGGCCGTGGCCGGCTTCGTCCTGGATCTTCGCCATCAACTGCAGCTTGCGCTTGAGCGATGGAGCGCGAGTGACCCAGTTGCCCTCCGGCAGCATGCCGACGATCTCGGAGTGGGCGTGTTGGGAAATCTGCCGGATCAGCGTTTGCCGGTAGGCGTCCGGCATCCAGTTCTTCGCCTCGATCTTGATCTCGGCATCGATGCGCTCCTGGAAGGCGCGCTCCTGTTCGGACATCTCGTCGAGGGTCTTCAGGCGCTTGACGCCGGTTTCGACCAATTGTGCGTACATGTGTGTCTCCCGCCTTTTTGTCGTGGGGGGCTTTGGGCGTGAGCACAGTTATAAGTGATACAAAACCAAATATCAAACACAAAAACGCGTGTCGTAACTTGTTTTTGTATCGCATTGCGCAATGGCGGGTTGGGGGTTGCCATATGTACCAATCGTATATACCTTTGGTACATCAATTCAGCCCTCGCAGGAGTACGTTCCATGCATGCCCTCATCGTGGTTGCCCATCCGGACACGCAGTCCCTGACCCATCGCGTCGCCGCCGAGCTGGTGGCAAATATCCCCGCGCCCCACGGCTTCGAGATCGCCGACCTGCATGCCGAAGGGTTCGATCCGCGCTTCAATGCGCACGACCTGGCGCTGTTCCGCAATCAGTCTCCGGTTCCGGCGGATGTGCTTGCCGAGCAGGCACGTATCGACCGCGCTGATGCGCTGGTGCTGGTGTTCCCGGTGTATTGGTGGTCGTTCCCGGGGCTGCTCAAGGGCTGGATCGACCGGGTGTTCAGTGGCGGCTGGGCCTATGACCAGGCCGAGCAGGGGCTGCTGCAGCGCCTGCCGGTCCACCTTGTGGCGATCGCCGGCGCCGGACCGCAGACCTACGACAAGCACGGCTATTCGGTGGCCATGCATACCCAGATCGAACACGGGATCTTTGGCTATTGCGGTGCGCGGGTGGCATCCTCCGTGCTTTTGACCCAGGCCGATGAAGATTTCCCCCAGGGGCATTTCGACACCGCACGGCGCCTGGGTCGCGAGTTGTTCGACAAGAGGACCTGAGGCATGAGCGATACCCGCAAGCGGCTGACCCGCGAGCAGCGTCTGGAACAGTTGCTGGAGGTGGCCCGGCAGGTGATTGCCGAAGAGGGCAGCGACGCCCTGAGCCTGGGGCGCCTGGCGGAAGCGGCGGGGATCACCAAGCCGACGGTGTATGACCATTTCGGCACCCGGGAAGGGCTGCTGACGGCGCTGTACCGGGATTTCGAGAAACGCCAGAACCTGCTGATCGACGCGGCCATGGCCGCGGGCGAGGCCACGCTGGAAGGCAAGGCGCGAGCGATTGCCGACAGTTATGTCGATTGCGTGCTGGCCGAAGGCCGGGAAATCCCCGGGGTGCTGGCGGCGCTGGAGGGCTCGCCGGAATTGGCGCGCTTGAAGCGCGAATGCCAGCAAGACTTCCTGGGCAAATGCCGCACGGTGCTCGGGCCCTTTGCCGGGGCGCTGTCGAGCGCAGGGTTATGGGGCATGCTCGGGGCTGCCGACGCCCTGTCCGGGGCGGCGGTGGCCGGGGAAATCGGGCATGAGCAGGCGCGCGGGGAGTTGTTCGAGGTGATTGTCAGCCTGGTCAACAGGAGCTGAAAATTTCATCGCCAGTGAGGGCCAATCGCTGGCAAGCCAGCTCCCACAGGTTGTGGGAGCTGGCTTGCCAGCGATGAGGCCCGAAAGATCGGGCCCAGTCTTCAAACAGCCTGCTTGCGCTTGTCATACACATGACAAGCCTTGCCCTCCGACCTTTTGATCGAGTAAGCCGGCTGCAACACGATCCGCGAGCTGATGCCGATGTGGGTCTTGATATGCCGGCTCAGCTCCGAACACACCGCCTTCTGCTGCGCCTCGCCCAGTTGCTGGTGCTCGCCACGCAGTTCGACATGGATGTCGATGCTGTCCAGGTTGCCGGTACGGTACAGGTGGATCTCGTAGCATTCGGCCAGTTGCTTGACCTTGAGCACCTGCTCCTCGACCTGGGTCGGGAACACGTTGACCCCGCGAATGATCAGCATGTCGTCGCTGCGCCCGGTGATCTTGTCGATACGCCGCATCGGCCGTGCGGTGCCCGGCAGCAGGCGGGTGAGGTCGCGGGTGCGGTAGCGCACCATCGGCAGCGCTTCCTTGCTCAGGGTGGTGAATACCAGTTCGCCCAGTTGCCCGTCGGGCAGCACCTCGCCGGTCACCGGGTCGATGATTTCCGGGTAGAAATGATCCTCCCAGACTGTCGGCCCGTCGCGGCTTTCCGCGCATTCCATGGCCACGCCCGGCCCCATGATTTCCGAAAGCCCGTAGATATCCAGGGCGCTGATGCCCAGGCGCGCTTCGATCGAGGCGCGCAGCTCCGGGGTCCACGGTTCGGCGCCGAAGATGCCCAGGCGCAGGGCCAACGTGTGCGGGTCGATGCCCTGGCGTTCGATCTCGTCGGCCAGGTTGAGCATGTACGACGGCGTGACCATGATGATGTCCGGCTGGAAGTCGCGGATCAGTTGCACCTGCTTCTCGGTCTGGCCGCCGGACATCGGAATCACCGTGCAGCCCAGGCGCTCGGCGCCGTAGTGCGCGCCCAGGCCGCCGGTGAACAGACCGTAGCCATAGGACACATGCACCTTGTCACCCTTGCGCCCGCCGGCGGCGCGGATCGAGCGCGCTACCAGGTCGGCCCAGGTGTCGATGTCCTTCTGTGTGTAGCCGACCACCGTCGGCTTGCCGGTGGTGCCGCTGGAGGCATGCAGGCGGACGATGTCGTGCTGGGGCACGGCGAACATGCCGAAGGGGTAGTTGTCGCGCAGGTCGTTCTTCACCGTGAAGGGGAACCTGGCCAGGTCGGCGAAATCCTTCAGGTCGGACGGATGCACGCCCAGCTCGTCGAAGCGCTGGCGGTACATCGGCACGTTCTGGTAGGCGTGGTCCAGGCTCCAGCGCAAACGCTCCAGCTGGTGGGCACGGAGTTGGTCGATGCTGGCGGTTTCCATCGGGTCGAGCACGGAGGCGGGGGCAAGCTGCATGTTCATGGGTTCACTCTGCATGTTGTTCTTGTGAGTGCATGGCGCCCAGCATAACCCGGCGCCGGTGAGCGTTCTGTATTCAGTGGTCGAGTCGTTCGATGATCAGCGCCAGGCCCTGGCCAACGCCGATGCACAGGGTGCACAGGGCATAACGCCCCTGGCGCCGCTCCAGCTCGTGCAGCGCCGTGGTGACCAGGCGCGCGCCGCTCATGCCCAGCGGGTGACCGAGGGCGATGGCGCCGCCATTGGGGTTGACCCGCGGATCATCGTCGGCCACCCCCAGCTCCCGCAGCACGGCCAGGCCCTGGGCGGCGAAGGCTTCGTTGAGTTCGATCACGTCCATGTCGGCCAGGGCCAGGCCGGTGAGTTCCAGTACCTTGCGCGTCGCCGGCACCGGGCCGATGCCCATGATCCGCGGCTCGACCCCGGCACTGGCCATGCCGATCACCCGGCCGCGGGCCGTAAGGCCATAACGCCTGGCGATTTCAGGACTGGCGAGGAGCAGGGCGCAGGCACCGTCGTTGACCCCCGAGGCATTCCCGGCGGTGATGCTGCCGCCTTCGCGGAACGGCGCGGCCAAGCGCTGCAGTTGCTCCAGCGTGGTGTCGCCGCGCGGATGCTCGTCGTGCTCGACCAGCTTGTCCGGCCCCTTGCGCTGGGCAATCCGCACCGCAACGATTTCCTCGGCCAGGCGCCCGCTGGCCTGGGCCGCCGCGGCGCGCTGCTGGCTGCGCAGGGCGAAGGCGTCCTGGTCGGCGCGACTGATAGCGAACTGCTCGGCAACGTTCTCGGCGGTCTCCGGCATGCTGTCGATGCCGTACTGGCGTTGCATCAGCGGGTTGACGAAGCGCCAGCCGATGGTGGTGTCGAACAGCTCGGCCTGGCGGGAAAAGGCGGTCTCGGCCTTGCCCATCACCAGCGGCGCGCGGGACATCGATTCGATGCCGCCGGCCAGCACCAGCCCGGCTTCGCCGCAACGGATCGCCCGCGCTGCCGCGCCGACCGCTTCCAGCCCGGACGCGCAAAGGCGGTTGAGCGTGACACCGGGCACGCTGACCGGCAGCCCGGCCAGCAGCGAGGCCATGCGCGCCACATTGCGGTTGTCCTCGCCCGCCTGGTTGGCGCAGCCATAGAACACGTCATCGACCTGGCTCCAATCCACCTGGGGATGGCGTTCCATCAGGGCGCGCAGGGGAATGGCGCCGAGGTCGTCGGCACGCACGGTGCTCAGGGCGCCGGCATAACGGCCGATAGGCGTGCGTACGGCATCGATGATCAGGGCGTCGTTCATTTCAGGGTTTCCTCTGGCAGCACGGTGCCGCGTATCTGGTAGGACTTGCCACGAAACACGGCGATCAGCTTGCCGTGCTGGTTTTCGATGCGCACGTCGTAGACCCCGGTGCGCTTGCCCCGGCTCAGTTCGGTGCAGGTGGCGGTCAGGGTGTCGCCGGCAACGGCCGGGGCGACGTAGTCGATGCTGCAACCCTGGGCCACGGTGGCGTCGTTGTGGCTGTTGCAGGCAAAGGCGAAGGCCGAGTCGGCCAGGGCGAACAGGAAGCCGCCATGACAGGTGCCATGGCCCTGGAGCATGTCGGCGCGCACGCTCATGCCCAGGGTGGCGCTGCCCGGCCCGCTGGCCAGCAGGCGCATGCCCAGGCCCTGGCTGGCGGCATCGCGGTCATACAGGGCCTGGGCGCAGCGGCTGGCCAGATCCAGACGGTCATTCATGAAAGGGCACTCCTTCGGCCAGTTGCCGACGCAGTTGCAGGGAAGGACGGTAGCGTTCTTCGCCATAGGCGGCCTGCAGATGGTCAAGGACCCGGACCAGGGTGGCGGCCCCCAGCTGGTCGGCCCAGGCCAGCGGCCCCTGCGGGTAATTGACCCCGGCGCGCATCGCCAGGTCGATATCCGCCGCCGAGGCCACGCCTTGCAGCAGGGCGTCGGCGGCTTCGTTGGCGAGCATGGCGACGGTGCGCAGTACGCACAGGGCCGGGCTGTCTCGCAGCGGGGTGGCGGCGATGCCGGCTTTTTGCAGAAGCGCCACCACCTGGTCCAGCGCTTCGCGCGAGGTATCTGCCGAGCAACCGAGCGCAAGACGGGTACAACTGCGGTAATCCAGCGCCAGGTCCAGCAGCACCAGTTGCTCCAGGCCTTCGTCGATACTGCGCTGGCTGGCGAGGCGACCGTCGCTCAAGGCGACCATGGCGTCACCAACGCGCAGCAGGCCACGCCCGGCGCGCCGGAGGATCTTCACCTGGTGTTCGGCCAGGCGCTCCAGCAATGGCTGCAATAGACCCGCATCACCTTCGACGATCACCTCCGGCAAGGCGGCCGTACTGCTCAGGCTGGCCGGCTGCGGTCGCAGCGCACCTTCGCGGTAATCGTAGAAACCACGTCCGCTCTTGCGCCCGAAATGCCCGGCGTCCACCAGTTCCTTCTGAATGAGCGAAGGCTGGAAGCGCATGTCCTGGTAATAGGCATCGAACACCGAGTTGGTCACCGCATAGTTGACGTCGTGCCCGATCAGGTCGGTCAGTTCGAAGGCGCCCATGGCGAAGCCACCCGCCTCGCGCAGCACGGCGTCGAGGCTGGCGCAGTCGGCAACGCCCTCCTGCAGCAGGCGCAGGCTCTCGGCATAGAAAGGCCGGGCCACGCGATTGACGATAAAACCAGGGGTCGAGCGCGCCAATACCGGCTTCTTGCCCCAGGCCCGGGCGGTGGCGAGGACCGTGGCGACGACATCGGCATCGCTGGCGAGCCCCTGGATCACTTCCACCAGTTGCATGACCGGCGCCGGGTTGAAGAAGTGCATGCCCACCAGCCGCTGTGGTCGCTGCATGCCGGCGCCGAGCCGGGTGATGGAAATCGACGAGGTGTTGCTGGCGAGGATGCAGTCCGCAGTGCACAGCGCTTCCAGCCGGGCCAGCAGCGCTTGCTTGATCTCCAGGTTCTCGACGATGGCCTCGATCACCAGTCCGGCGTCCGCCAGTTGCTCCAGGCTGTCGGCCGGATAAAGGGCGGCCAGGCAGGCATCCCGGGCCTCCACGCTCAGCTTGCCGTTGGCGACGCGTTTGTCCAGTTGTTTGCCGATGCCTTCGATGGCTTGGGCGGCAGCACCCTGGCGATTGTCATGCAGCCAGACCCGGTGCCCGGCACTCGCGGCAACCTGAGCGATCCCCGCGCCCATGGCCCCGGCGCCGATCACCGCCACGACGCTGTTCTTGTTCAGTGCACTCATCGCCTCAATACCCCTTGAACGCCGGCGTGCGTTTTTCCACGAAGGCGGCCACGCCTTCGCGATAGTCCTCGCTGCGCCCGGCCAGGCGCTGCAGGTCGCGCTCCAGCATCAGTTGCTCCTCGAAGCTGTTGTCCAGGCTGGCGTGCAGGCTGCGCTTGATCAGGCCCAGGCCATAGGTGGGCTGGGTCGCCAGCTGGCGGGCGAGGGCGATGGCCTGATCGCGAAGGTCGGTGTCGTCCACCACCTTGTAGATAAGGCCCCATTCCAGCGCCTGCTCGGCCGACAAGCGTTCGCCCAGCAAGGTCAGGGCCTTGGCCCGGGCCATGCCGACCAGCCGCGGCAAGGCCCAGGTGCCGGCGGAATCCGGGATCAGGCCGATCTTGCAAAAGGCCTGGATAAAGCTGGCCGAACGCGCGGCGATGACCAGGTCGCAGGCCAGCGGGATATTCGCCCCGGCTCCGGCCGCCACGCCGTTGACCGCGCAGATCACCGGGATCGGCAGCTCGCGCAGGGTGCGGATCAGCGGATTGTAGAAACGCTCGATGGACAGGCCCAGGTCGGGCGCCTCGGCGCCGGGGGCAACATTGCGCTCGCTCAGGTCCTGGCCGGCACAGAAGCCACGGCCTTCACCGGTCAGCAGGAGTACCCGAACCCCGGCATCGCTCTGCACGACCTTCAGCGCCTCGCGCACTTCCTGGTGCATCAGGGTGTTGAAGCTGTTCAGTTGCTCCGGACGGTTGAGGCACAGGGTGGCGACCCCGGCCTCGATGGAAAACAGGATGTGCTGGAAGCTCATGAGGCTGTCCTCGGTGGCGAAAGGGGCTTAGCGGCCGTGGAAGTCGGCGCGGCGTTTTTCCTGGAAGGCACGGATGCCTTCGTTGCGGTCGGCGGTGCCGGCCAGCAGGGTGAAAGCGTGACGTTCGAAGCGCAGGCCGCTGGCCAGGTCGAGGTCCTGGGCCTTGAGCACGGCTTCCTTGGCCAGGCGTACCGCCAGGGGTGCCTTGTCGGCGATGTGCCGGGCAATCTGCAGGGCGCGTTCGACGGTCAGTTCCGGTTGGGTGATTTCGCTGACGAGGCCGGCCTCGAGGGCGCGCCGGGCGCTGATGGCCTCACCGGTGAGGACCATCTGCATCGCCAGCGACTTGCCCACCGCGTGCAGCAGGCGCTGGGTGCCGCCGGCGCCGGGCATGATCCCCAGGTTGATCTCCGGCTGGCCGAAGCGGGCGTCGCTGCCGGCGATAAGGATGTCGGCGTGCATGGCCAGCTCGCAGCCGCCGCCGAGGGCGTAGCCGTTGACGGCGGCGATCAGTGGTTTGGCGAAGCGGGTGATCTGCTGCCAGTGCTGCTGGCGCGGGTCGTCGAGCATGCCGACCAGGTCGCGCTCGGCCATTTCGTTGAGGTCGGCGCCTGCGGCGAAGGCCTTGCGGCTGCCGGTGATGACCACGGCGCGCACGGCTGGGTCCTCGGCGCAACGCTGCAGTTCTGCCGCCAGCTCACCCAGCAGTTCGGTGGTCAGGGCGTTCAGTGCTTGCGGACGATGCAGGGTGATCAGGGTTACCGCCTGATGCGCCTGCACCTCAAGGGTGTGCGGCATGACGTCGTTCCTCGCAAGGCTCGCCTGGCCTCGGGGCCGGCGTTTTTTATTGGACGGGCTGCTTGGCCCTTTCGCCAGAGTATAGGCATAATGCGATACAGAAAAACAACATCAATAATAAAACACGTGTCTAATAATTGGCTGCTTTTTTGATGGTGCACCGTTATTGCTGGGTGAAACTGCTAACAAGGGTTTCTCCAAGCGTGCCTGATGCGTATCGTTTTCGAGGAGATTTCTCATGGCTTGTTACAGTATCGATGGCCTGACCCCGGTGGTTCACCCCACGGCTTATGTGCATCCCTCGGCAGTGCTGATTGGCGATGTGATCATTGGCCCGCAGTGCTATGTCGGGCCCTTGGCGGCCTTGCGCGGTGACTTTGGACGGATCGTCCTGGAGGAGGGCGCCAACCTGCAGGACACCTGTGTGATGCACGGCTTCCCCGCCAGCGACACGGTGGTCGAGCGCAACGGCCATGTCGGCCACGGCGCGGTGCTGCATGGCTGCGTGGTCGGAGAAGATGCGTTGATCGGCATGAACGCGGTAATTCTCGACAATGCGCGGATCGCGCCGCGCTGTATCGTATCGGCCGGTGCCCTGGTCAAGGCGGGCTTCCAGTGCGAAGAGCAATCCCTGGTGCTCGGCTCGCCGGCCAAGGTCACTCGTCGTCTCAGTGATGAGGAGGTGGCCTGGAAGCAGACCGGTACCCGTGCCTACCAGCAACTGACCCGGCGCTGCCTGGAAACCCTGCACGAATGCGCGCCGCTGACCGAGGTCGAGGCCGGGCGCGGACGCTATCGTGACGACGCGGTGCGGCCGAAACTGCCCGGCGGTGCTTGAGCGTATCCGCGCGCCCGGAGCATGGTCATGCCGAGGGCGCGGGGGTATATTCCTTTCTTTTTCAAGCGGATCGCCTATGTCGTCGCTCACACCCCTGGACCACCTGATCGAGCGTTTCCAGCAACAAACCCCGATTCGCGCCAGCTCCCTGATCATCACCCTTTATGGCGACGCCATCGAGCCGCGGGGCGGTACGGTGTGGCTCGGCAGCCTGATCCAGTTGCTGGAGCCCATGGGCATCAACGAGCGCCTGATCCGCACCTCGATCTTCCGCCTGACCAAGGAAAACTGGCTGACCGCGGAAAAGGTCGGCCGGCGTAGCTACTACAGCCTCACCGGCACCGGCCGGCGGCGTTTCGAGAAAGCCTTCAAGCGCGTCTATGCCGCCAATCCCCCGGCCTGGGACGGCTCCTGGTGCCTGGCGGTACTGACCCAGTTGCCCCAGGACAAGCGCAAGCAGGTTCGCGAGGAACTCGAATGGCAGGGTTTCGGTGCCATCTCCCCGGGCGTGCTCGGCTGCCCGCGCTGCGACCGTGCCGATATCAACGCCACCCTGCAGGACCTCGGCGCCCAGGAAGAAACCATTCTCTTCGAAACCACCGCCCAGGATGTGCTGGCGTCCAAGGCCTTGCGTGCACAGGTACGGGAAAGCTGGAAGATCGACGAACTGGCCAGTCACTACAGCGAGTTCATCCAGCTGTTCCGGCCGTTGTGGCAGGTGCTGAAGGACCAGGACAGCCTTGATCCCAAGGCCTGTTTCCTGGCCCGGGTGCTGCTGATCCACGAATACCGCAAGCTGCTCCTGCGCGACCCGCAATTGCCGGACGAGTTGTTGCCGGGTGACTGGGAGGGCCGCGCGGCACGCCAGCTGTGCCGCAACCTCTATCGGTTGATCCAGGGTCCGGCGGAACAGTGGCTGGAGGCGGCGATGGAGACGGCGGACGGGCCGTTGCCTGCGGTCAGCGAGGGGTTCTACAAGCGCTTTGGTGGTCTTGGCTAAGTTGCCACGACGCTACAGGGATTGTGCCGGCCTCCAAAGCACATACCGATCCTTCCCTGTCCGCTTGGCTTCATACAGCGCTGCGTCCGCCCGCCCCAAGGCTTGGCCCAGGCTGTCCCCGGCGTCCATGCGGGTCAGGCCGATGCTCACTGTCACCGGATGTTCCCCTGGCGTTTCCCGGACCAATGAGCACAGCGCCGCCAACCGCGCCTCGGTGGCGGTCTGGTCCAGACCCCACAGGTAGACCACGAACTCCTCTCCGCCCAGGCGCGCATAAACGAACTCGCCCATGCTCGCCCTGATGATGCCGGCGATGCGCTTGAGTACCACATCGCCGCTGTCGTGGCCGAACTGGTCGTTGACCTTCTTGAAGTTGTCCACGTCGATCATCGCCAGATAGCGCCCCGCACCCGGATTGTCGTCGTGCATATGCCGCTCGGCCTGGGCCACGAACGAGCGGCGGTTGGGGATTTCGGTGAGTACATCGATATAGGCCTGGTCCAGCAGCAGGCGCGACATGTGGAAGTTCTGCAATTTGGTCTGGCGCTGGACGATGTAGCTGTAGAAGGTCAGGCCGGTGATGAAGGCGGCGTAGCTGATGATCATCAGGCCATGCAGGTCGAAAACCTCGTTGCCTTCGGCCTGGAACGGATTGAGCAGCAGCCAGGTGATCAATGCCGAGCAAAAGAACGACCAACGCCGTACCGGCAGCACGGACGTCGAGTAGAGGATGCTCGAAGCCGCCATGATCAGCCAGGCGGGCTGGTGGGCTTCGGGCGTGCCGTCGACCACCATGCGTACGGCGAAGGCCATGAGGCTGACGAAGAACAGGTTGAGCCAGTTGAAATGCTCGGCCTGGCGCACGAACAGCAGGATCACCGCGAGGACGGCCATGGCGCAGATCAGCACCATCGAGCGCCACGAAAAACCCTGGTGGCCGATAAAGCTCACCAGCAGGTCGAAGAGGATCCAGATGCCGATGCTCAGGCAGAACACCAGGATGCAGAAATGCCGCAGGCGCTCGAAGTCGTGCTGGCGGAATTCGGCGCGTACCGAGGGTGATGCGGAGCGATGGCGGACCTGGTTTTCTATGGTTTTGTACATGGTTTGGCTTTTTGTGGCGGTCTTGAGGGCCTCATCGCTGGCAAGCCAGCTCCCACAGGTTCTGCGGTTGGATACCTGTGGGAGCTGGCTTGCCAGCGATAGGGCCCTGAAAAACAACAAGGAAATCAACGTGCACTCGGCAATACCTTCGCCCACGGCCGGTAATTCAAGGCAAACACCGCCTGCTCATGACAGCCGTCCTGCAGCGCCGGCTGCTGCGGCACTGCACGAAACGGCTGCCCCTCGGCACTGACCTGGCGAAACGCTTCGCGAATGATCCCTACCGTGCAGGGCAGCGCCCTGGCATAGCTGTCCCGTACCAGCGGCGGCAGGCGTCGGGTGCCGTTGCCGTCCTGCCACCAAAGCTTCAGGTTCAGCCCCGTCAAGCGTGCGAACCATTCGGCCTGCACCCCGGGCGCCAGCTTGCCGGTAGTGAATGCGCTGAGGTGCAGCGGGGCATCGAGCTTGCGGTTGAAGGCCTGCAACTGAACGAAGAGCGCCTCCCGCCGATCGGCGGCCTGGAAATGCAGGTCATCCAGTTCCATCGGCAGGTACCAGCCGGCCACCGACAGGCCCCACCGGCGCACCTCACGCTGCTGGGCGAGGGAGTCACCCAGTTGCGACTTCCAGTAGGCCGCCAGGCCGCCGGCATCCAGTTCGTTGATCCGGGTGTAATAAGCGCTGTCCAGATACAACCCGACCACCAGTTCCAGCCCCTGGGCGTGCGCCTCCTTCAAGCTCGCCGCAAGCCAGCCCTCGGCACCCCCGAAGCGTTCGTCGCCATAGCGGGTCCATTGCACGATCAGGGTCTTGCCGCCATTGCCCACGGTGTCGTGCCATAGCTGGCGCCATTGCCCGGCACTGAGCACGGCGTCGCGGCTCTGGGGTTGATAGATCACCCGCTGGTCGGCAGCGACCGGCAGGCAGACCAGCAGCAGGAAGAACAGGATCCGGCGCATCAGAAGGTCAGCTCCACGCCAAGCAGCACGCCATTGGCGCGTTCGTACAGATTGCCGCCCAGGCCCTGCTGGTACTCGGTGCGTACCTTCAGCGAGCCGCGGTAGGCGTTGTATCTGTCGTCATCGAACCACCATTGCCAGCGCAGACCGATACCGGCGCGCAGGTCCTGGCGCCAGTCGTTGTCCGGGTCCTGGCTGCCGAATTCGAGGAAGCCGTAGGGCATGAGGGTTTGCGGCGAACGGGTGTCGAGTTTCCAGGTGTGGCCCTGTTGGTAGCGCGATAGCCACTGGTGATCGCCGGCCCGGGTCCACCAGGCGGCATCGAGGTACAGGAAGCGTTCGTTCCAGTCATCCTCGTCGACCCGCCAGTCGGCACGGTAGTCGCCTTGGTCGAAGAACGAGGCGGTGGCGCGCAGCAGCAGGTCGTTGCTGCTCGAGGCATGGCTGCGCAGGTCGCGCCAGTTGCGCCCGACCTTCGCCGGGCTGAACAGTTGGCCGAGGCTGAGGCCGTCGTAGTGGCTGTCGTCGATCTCGCGCTGGTGGTACAGCTCGCTGTACAGGTTGAGGTTGGCATCGCCCAGCGGCTTCCAGCGCAGGCCGACGCCGGTACCCATGCTCTGAGCGTAGTCACTGCGCCCGCTGCCGCCGAACAGGACCCGGCCATAGACCGAAAGGGTGCTGCCGTTGCGGCTCGGTTCGTCGCCCAGGGCGTGATCCCACATGGCTACTTGTACGTTCTGCGATTGCGCGCGGCGCTGGGGATTGTCGCTTGCACGGAAGTTGTCGTTGGTCGAGGCGCCGGCCGGCGACCAGGTGCTGGCCAAGGTCACGGTGTCGCGCCGCGACAGGGTTTCGTGGGCGCGGCGCTGACGGAATTTGCGTGCTTCCAGGCTGCCATATTCGTCGTCGCCGTCGACCAGGTCCTGTTCCACATCCAGCACCCGGCGCAGTTCCTGGCGTGCGGCGGCGCTGTTTTCCACCTCGTCGTAGCGCCAGGCCAGGGTTTCGCCGATACGGTAGTCCTCGGGGAAGCTGCGGGTGGCCTGTTCCAGGTAGGGAATGGACTGACGGCGCACGGCCTTGTCGTCGCTGCCGGCCAGGCGCATGCCGTAGTCGGCGCGGTAGCGCGGCTGGTCAGGGGCCAAGCGCACGGCTTCGGCCAGCCAGGCGCTGCTCTGGGCCATATCGCCGACTTTCTGCGCGGTGATCGAGGCGTCGTAGTAGTGCTCGGCACGGGGCTGGTGCTGCAGGGCCTGGCGGCGCCGCTCCAGGGACAGGGGCAGGTCGCCGCGGCGTTCAGCAATGGTCGCCCCCAGGGCCCAGTCATCGGCGGCGGGGTGCGCGGCACGGCGCCAGTGCTGTTCGGCCCGTTCGGGATTGCCGGCGTTCAGGGCGCTTTGCGCGGCGGTCAGGCGAGCGTTGTCGGTCCATTCGGCAGGCACCAGGCTGTCGAAGATGCGCTGGGCGCCGGCTGCATCACCGCCTGCTTCGAGGGCATAGGCCAGGGGCAGGCGGCTGCTGCGATCGCCCAGGCGCTCGGCGGCCTGGTAGTAGACCACCGCTTCGCCAGGATGGTCAGGCATGGCGCAACGCCCCAGCGCCCGCAGTTGGCCCGGTTCCTTGGGGGCGGCAGGAATGGCCGCGCGCACCGCGCCGCACTGGCCGCTCTCGGCAAGGCGAGCCAGCACCAGGCCACGGCTGGCGGCATCGACCCGTGGGATCAGGGCGACGGCACGACGGCTGTCCAGCGGTACATCGGCCTGGCTGTAGAGCCCGGCCAGACGTTGCAGCAGCGGGGCGGACAGGCGTCCCTGGTGGCGGTCCCACGCCTGTTCCAGCAGCGACAGGGCTTCATGCTTGCGCCCGGCATTCAGCATCAGAAAGGTGGCCTGGTTCAGCGCGTCGAGACTGCCGGTCTGGCGATAGAGGCTTTCCCATGCGGCGCTGGCATCACGGCCCTTGCCGCTGCCTTCCAGCAGTTGCGCGCGTTGCTGGAGAATCGCCGGGGTCTGTGGCTGGGCGGCCAGCCACTCCATGATCTGCCGGGTCTTGCCTTGCTCGCGCCAGACTTCCAGCAGGCGTTGCTGGCGCTGGCTGTCCCACGGCTGGGGCAGGCGCCGGCTTTGCAACAGATCATCGGCATGCAGGCGCTGGGCTAGGATCAGCCAGGTCTTCGGGTCATCCTCGGCGCGGCATTGGCGCAACTGATCGAGGGCGTGCGGCGGATCGTTGCGCGACAGCCATTCGGCAGTTTCCAGGCAGGGCTTGTCGAGGTCGTTGCTAAGCTCCCGGACCAGCGCGCCATCTTCGCTTTGTCGGGCCAACTCCAGCAGTTGCTGGCGGTATTGCGGCCGCTCGCGGTCGGCCTGCGGCAGCGTTTGCAACCAGCGCCGGGCCTGTTGTTCATGGCCCTCGGCGAAGGCGCGATCGACCATGGCCAGGCGGGTCCTGTGCGCGGCCTCCGCCGAGGGCGCCTTGTCCAGCAACTGCTGCAAGGGCGCTTCGTCGAGACGCTGCACGTAGGCGTTGGCCAGGCGCTGCCAGTCATCGGCCTCCAGTTGCCCCTTCGCTGCCAACGGCGCCAGTTGCTCTACGGTCTCGTTCCAGTCGCCGACCTGCTCGGCCCAGTTGGCCCGGGACTGGCGCAGGATATTGTCGTCGCCGGCCGGGCGCAGCTGGTTCAGCCAGTCGAGGGCCTTCTGCGGGCCGTAGTGCCTGCCCAGGCTCAGGCTGTAGGCCTGGCGCAGGCGGATGCGCGGGCTGATCTGGCTGTCGTTCATCCAGCCTTCGACCACCGAGGCTTCGGGCGGGTTTTCCTCGATCCGGATCAGGCGCAGCTCCAGCAACTGCTGGCTGTCCTTGCCTTGGGCGGCGGCCATCCGCTCGGCCTCGTCATAGCGTTTCTGGTGGGCCAGGGCCTGGATCAGCAGGCTGCGTGCCTCGTCGTTGTTCGGCACCTTGTCCAGCAGGTAGCGGGTAAGGCGCTCCACCTCCGCCCAGTTCTGGTTCTTCGCTTCGCGGTAGCTGCGGTCCATGTAGGGGAAGCTGCGAAAACGCTCGAAATCGCTCATCGGTGCGGCGACGCTGGCGCTGCAAGCCAGCAGGCAGGTCAGGAGCCAGGGCACGGGCTGCTTCATGCCACCTCCCGGACGATGCTGTAGGCCGCTTGCTGCTCCGCCGCCTGTTCGGCCAGGGCTTCCTTGAGGACCTGTTCGGTGATGATGCCCCGTTCGATCAGGTAGTCGCCCAGGCTCACTTGCTCCGGGTCGAAGTCGATCATCACCTGGTTGAACAGGGTGGTCGGCACCATGCCGCGGGTTTGCAGGAGCGTGCCAAGCAGCACCTGGTGGCGGCTGACCCGTTCGATCAGCGCGGCATCGTCCTTGTGCCGTTCCAGAACCTGGAGCATCTGTCGGGTTTCCTCCTTCTGCCAGGGGCTGGGGTAGTGATAGCGCAGGCCCAGGGTGACCCGACCCTGAGGCGCCAGGCGGCAGCTCACCGGGCGCTTCAGGTGGCGGGCGATGGCGCCCAGGGATACCTGGCTGACCGGGCTTTCACTGGCCAGGACCAGGGTCTGGCCGTCTTCCTCGACGGGCAGCACGCCGTAGTGCATGGCGATCTTGCGCGGCAGTTGGGCGATCAGGTGCGGATCGATATTGAACGGGTCCAGCGGGGCCCAGGGCAGGTCCAGCTGTTCGGCCAGGGTTTCCACCAGCTGTTCGCTGCTGATCAGCCCACGCACCAGCAGTTCGCGGCCAAGGCGGCGACGCTCCGGGGTGGTGATCGCGGCTTGCAGTTGTTCCTCGGTGATCAGCCCTTTGTCGATCAGGCGCCGGCCCAGTGGAGTACGAGCGGGCGCCGCGAGGGCAGGGAACTCATGGGTGGTCTTGTCCCAGGCCACCCGTCGCGAGTCGCCCATCTCCAGGACCTGGCGCAGGGCGCGGATATTGGCGAAGAAGTTCACGAAGTTGCTCCACATCATCCGTGGGGCCGACAGCAGGCCCTCGAAGATGCCGTAATAGCGGGTGACGAACCAGCCGCGCTGGAACAGGCGGTTGAGCAGGAGGAAACCGTTGAGCCAGAGCAGGGTGGTCAGCAACTCGCTGCCTTCGAGGATCGACGGAAAGCGCCAGGCTTCGGGGAAGAACCAGGTGGTCAGCCACATGCTCAGCAGCACCAGGAGCAGCAGGTTGACCAGGAAACTCAGCAGGTAGGCGAACAGGCCACGGCGGTCGCGCCAGAGGAAGTAGTTGAGCGCGCCCTTGCGGCTCCAGCCGAGGTTGCTGGTGCCCTGGAAGACGATGCCGACGATCCAGCGCGATTTTTGCCGGATCGCATGTTGCCAGTCCCGCGGGAAGTGCTCGCGCACGCAGATCACCTGGGCGAACGCCTTGCTCATGCCGGGCGCCCAGACCCGCTCCAGGGCCAGTTCCGGATCGCTGATGGAATAGCGGGCGAAAATGCACTTCATGCCTTTCTGCTTGAGGCGGAAGCCGATGTCGTAGTCCTCGGTGAGGCTCTGCACGTCAAAGGCGATGCCATCGCCGTCTTCGAGCAGTGCGCCGATGGCGCGGCGGCTGAAGCAGGTGCCGACTCCGGCGCTGGGCACCTGGCCGGTCAGGGCCTCGCGCACGATCACATCCTTGCCGTGGTTCTCGGCGAACTCGTCGACATAGTGCCCGGCGGTGAAGCCGCGCCACTCCGGGGCGAAGGGATAGACCGGGATCTGGATCATGTCCTTGGCCGGCAACAGGTAGTTGAACAGGCGCAGTTCCATGGGCGAGATCACGTCTTCGGCGTCATGCAGGATGAAACCGGCGAATTCGATGCGCGCATCCCGTTCGAAGCGCAGGATGGCGTCGATCACGTTGTTCAGGCAGTCGGCCTTGCTGGTCGGGCCGGGGCGGGCGCAGACCACTTTGTGCACGTTGGGGTAGTGCAGGCACACGGCATCGACGTCGGCCTGGGTCTGCGGGTCGTTGGGGTAGGTGCCGACGAAGATCTGGTAGTTCTCGTAGTCCAGGGTCGAGGCCGCCAGGCGGGCCATTTCGCCGACCACGCCAACCTCGTTCCAGGCCGGAACCATGATCGCCAGGGGCTTTTCCTGTACCTCGAACAGGCGTTTCTCGTCGGCATGCTCGTGCTTGCCGTAGACCCTGAAGCTGCGCACCAGCTTGCGTACCCAATAGACGATATCGATGAACAGGTCATCCAGGCCGAGGATGAACATCAGCGTGGCGAGGATGATCGCCAGCCATTTCAGGCCGTAGAGGACATAGGTGAGGACATCGACCCAGAACAGGCTCACGAGTCGTCGCGCCCGTTGGCGTTTTCCTCGAGCCAGCGGCTCAGTCGTTCGGCGATGCGCTCGCTGGCACGGCCGTCGCCAACGGGGAAGAACACTTTGCTCATGCGTTGGTAGGTGTCCGGGTCATCGAGCAATTGCCGGGTTTCCTTGACGATGCGTTCGGTCTGGGTGCCGACCAGGATCACCGTGCCCGCTTCGAGCACGGCCGGGCGCTCGGTGACCTTGCGCAGCACCAGCACCGGCTTGCCCAGCGCCGGGGCCTCCTCCTGGACGCCGCCGGAGTCGGTGAGGATCAGGTAGGCGCGGTCCATCAGCCAGACGAAGTGCTGGTAGTCCTGTGGGGCGACGAGGTGGATATTCGGCTGGTTCGACAGCACCGAGTACACCGCCTTCTGGACCTGCGGGTTGAGGTGCACCGGGTAGACGAACTGCACGTCCGGATAACGCAGGGCAAGCTCGGCCAGGGCCAGGCAGATGCGCTCGAAGCCGGGGCCGAAGTTTTCCCGGCGGTGGCCGGTGATCAGGACCAGGCGCTGGTCGTCGCGCAGCTTGCTCAGCGGCGAGTCCGGGGCCGGGTGCCATTGGCTGTGCTTGAGGTGATCGCGCATCCACAGCAGGGCGTCGATCACGGTGTTGCCGGTAACTTCAAGATGTTCAAGGGGCACGCCCTCGCGCAGCAGGTTGTCACGCGCGTCCTTGGTGGGCGGGAAGTGCAGGTCGGCGATCACCCCGGTAAGGCGCCGGTTGGCCTCCTCCGGCCAGGGCTGGCGCAGGTTGCCGGTGCGCAGGCCGGCCTCGACATGGGCAATGGGGATCTGCCGGTTGAAGGCGGCCAGGGCGGCAATGAAGCTGGTGGTGGTGTCGCCGTGGACCAGCACGATGCGCGGCCGGATCCGCTCGTAGGCGGCATCGATATGCGCCAGCAGCTGCTGGGACAGGCTGTTCAGGGTCTGGTTCTGGGTCATCACCTGCAGGTCTTCGTCGACTTGCAGGCCGAAGTCGTTGAGCACCTGCTGGAGCATTTCGCGGTGCTGGCCGGTGGAGCAGATGCTCAGGTCGATATCCGGCCACTCACGCAGGACCCCGGCCAGCGGCGCCATCTTGATCGCTTCCGGGCGGGTGCCGAACACCATCATGACTTTGTACGGCTTTCCTTCGCTCATGGTCCGGTCCCTCTGAGGTTTCGAGTCATACGGGCGTGCATGGGTGCATGATTTGATACAAGCAGGGGACTTGTGGGTTGTCCAATTCGGCAAGAGGGATATTGCGGGCCGTTGGCAATCTTTCGAATCAGTCGTTGACTTGGCAGGACGCTTTCGCTAGCTTCGCTGGCATGAACACATTCCAGCACCTGCCAGCCCACAGCATTATTACCGCCATTATCCGATTGGCGGGCTAGCTGGCAGCTGCACCTAACCCGCCCTGGAGGCGGGTTTTTTCTTTCTCGACTCCCGGGCCCTTGCAAAAGACCAGGAGTCATCGATGACCAGTCTCACCGTAAGCCCCCCTAGCCTCGGCGCACCGAACCTGCTGTCGGACTATGTGCGTCGCATCCTGTCCGCCCCGGTGTACGACCTGGCCATCGAAACCCCGTTGCAGCCGGCCCGGGCCCTGTCCGCGCACCTGGACAACCAGGTCCTGCTCAAGCGCGAGGACCTGCAGCCGACCTTTTCCTTCAAGATCCGCGGTGCCTACACCCGTCTCAGCCGCCTGACCCCCGAGCAGCGAGCCCGCGGCGTGATCACCGCGTCCGCCGGCAACCATGCCCAGGGCGTGGCCCTGGCCGCCCGCGAGTTGGGTATCGTGGCGACCATCGTCATGCCCGAGACCACCCCAGCGCTGAAGGTCGAAGGCGTGCGTTCCCGTGGCGGCCATGTGGTGCTGCATGGCGATGCCTTTCCGCGCGCGCTGGCCCATGCCTTGCACCTGGCCCAGCGCGATGGCGCGACCTTCGTCCCGCCCTTCGACGATCAGGATGTGATCGCCGGGCAGGGCACCGTCGCCATGGAGATCCTTCGCCAGCAACCCGGCGCGCTGGATGCCATCTTCGTACCGGTGGGCGGCGGCGGGCTGATCTCGGGGATCGCCGCCTACGTCAAATACCTGCGCCCCGAGGTCAAGGTGATCGGTGTCGAACCGCAGGATTCCAATTGTCTGCAAGCCGCCCTAGCGGCCGGCGAGCGAGTGGTGCTGGCCCAGGTCGGGACCTTCGCCGATGGCGTGGCGGTGGCGCAGATCGGCGCCTACTGTTTCGATATCTGCCGGCATTATGTGGACGAGGTGATCACCGTCAGCAGTGACGAACTCTGTGCAGCGATCAAGGATATCTACGACGACACCCGCTCCATCACCGAGCCGTCGGGAGCGCTCGCCGTGGCCGGGATCAAGAAGTACGTGGCCGCCCGGGGTGTGCAGGGCCAGACCCTGGTGGCGATCGATTCCGGTGCCAATGTCAATTTCGACCGCCTGCGCCATGTCGCTGAGCGCGCCGAACTGGGCGAGCAGCGCGAGGCGGTGATCGCGGTGACCATCCCCGAGCGCCCGGGCAGCTTCCGCGCCTTCTGCCAGGCCCTGGAGCGGCGCCAGATCACCGAGTTCAACTACCGCTATCACCCGGGCAAGGAGGCGCGGCTGTTTGTCGGGGTCCAGACCCACCCGCTGACCGACCCGCGCGAGGCCTTGGTCGCCAGCCTGCGCGAGCAGGGTTACGAGGTGCTCGACCTGACCGACAACGAACTGGCCAAGCTGCATATTCGCCATACCGTCGGCGGCCATGCCGGGCCGGGCGCCGAAGAGCGCGTGCTGCGCTTCGAGTTCCCCGAACGGCCGGGGGCGCTGCTGGGCTTCCTGGAGAGCCTTGGCAAGCGCTGGAACATCAGCCTGTTCCACTACCGCAACCATGGCGCCGCCGATGCCCGGGTGTTCGCCGCCCTCGAAGTGCCGGCTGACGAGCGTGCCGACCTGCCGGGCCTGCTCGATGCCATGGGTTATCGCTACTGGGACGAGACCGATAATCCGGCCTATCGCCTGTTCCTTGGCTGAGGTTGTCCTGGATCAACACCTGCCGCTTATTCCAGGAGGATGCTGAAAGCATCGAGATAGAGCCACTGAGGGATTAGCCATGAGCAGCACGTTTTTCATTCCGGCCGTGAATATCATGGGCATCGGCTGCCTTGACGAGGCCATGACGGCAATCGTCGGCTACGGCTTTCGCAAGGCGCTGATCGTGACTGACGCCGGCCTGGCCAAGGCCGGTGTCGCGCAGCGGATCGCCGAGCAACTGGCGGTGCGCGATATCGATTCGCGGGTGTTCGACGGCGCCAAGCCCAACCCGAGCATCGCCAACGTGGAGCAGGGCCTGGCACTGCTGCAACGGGAAAAATGCGATTTCGTCATCTCCCTGGGCGGTGGTTCGCCCCATGATTGCGCCAAGGGCATCGCCCTGTGCGCCACCAATGGCGGCAGGATCGCCGACTACGAGGGCGTCGATCGCTCGACCAAACCGCAACTGCCGTTGGTGGCGATCAACACCACGGCCGGGACGGCCAGCGAGATGACCCGCTTCTGCATCATCACGGACGAAGCGCGGCACGTGAAAATGGCCATCGTCGACCGCAATGTCACGCCGATCCTCTCGGTCAATGACCCGGCGTTGATGGTCGCCATGCCCAAGGCCCTGACGGCCGCGACGGGCATGGACGCCCTGACCCACGCAGTGGAAGCCTATGTCTCGACCGCCGCCACGCCCATCACCGATGCCTGCGCGTTGAAAGCCATCGAGCTGATCAGCGGCAACCTGCGCCAGGCGGTGGCCAACGGCCAGGACCTGCCGGCACGGGAAGCCATGGCCTACGCCCAGTTTCTTGCGGGCATGGCCTTCAATAATGCCTCGCTCGGCTATGTGCACGCCATGGCGCACCAGTTGGGTGGCTTCTACGACTTGCCCCATGGCGTGTGCAACGCGGTGTTACTGCCCCATGTGCAGCGCTTCAATGCCAAGGTTTCGGCGGCGCGTCTGCGGGATGTGGCCGCGGCGCTGGGCGTGGAGGTCGCTGAACTGAATGCGGAGCAGGGCGCGGCGGCAGCCATCGCGGCGATCGAGCAACTGAGCCGGGACATCGATATTCCGCCGGGACTGGCGGTGCTCGGGGCCAAGATCGAGGATGTGCCGATCCTGGCCGGCAATGCCTTGAAGGATGCCTGCGGCCTGACCAATCCGCGGCCGGCGAGCCAGGCGGAGATCGAGGCGGTATTCAAGGCGGCGTTCTGATCCTGGACCGGCTCTGACCTTCAGGGCCTCATCGCTGGCAAGCCAGCTCCCACAGGGTTCAGCGTGGGAGCTGGCTTGCCAGCGATGAGGCCCTCAGCAACACCCCAGGTACATTGCCTTGCCAGCCACAGGCTGCACCACTAACCTTGCCGGCTTTCCCCGCTATTTCGCCGAGCCGTCATGTCCCGCAGCACCTCCCGCACCACAGGTCGTCCCACCCTGGCCGAAGTCGCCCGGCTTTGCGGGGTGTCGCCGATCACCGTGTCCCGGGCCCTGCGCGGGGTGGCCACGGTAGCGCCGGAGCTGGTGGAGAAGGTCCGCGCCGCCGCTGCCCAGCTCGGCTATGTCGCCAACCCTGCCGCCCGCGCCCTGGCCTCGGCGCAGAGCCAGTCGGTGGCGGTGCTGATCCCGTCGTTGTCCAACCAGTTGTTCGTCGAGACCCTCGACGCTATCCACGATGTCCTGCGCCCACGCGGGCTGGAAGTGATGATCGGCAACTTCCACTACGACGCCGCCGTGGAGGAGAACCTGCTGCGCAACTACCTTGCCCACCAACCCCGCGGCCTGCTGTTGACCGGCTTCGAGCGTAGCGAGGCGGCGCGGCGCATGCTCGCCGCCAGCTGCGTACCCTGCGTGCACATGATGGAACTGGGAGGCGAGGAGGGTGTGGTCTCGGTGGGCTTTTCCCAGCATGAGGCCGGGCGCGCCGTCGCGCGTCACCTGCTCGAACGCGGGCGCCGCCGTCTCGGCTTTATCGCTGCGCAACTGGATGCCCGGGTCCTGCAACGCGCCGAAGGCTTCCGCCAGGCCCTGGGCGAAGCCGGGCTGTACGACCCGGCACTGGAACTGCTGGTCCCGCAGCCATCGTCCATCGGCCTGGGCGGCGAGCTGTTCGGCCAGTTGCTGGCCCGCCATGGCGATATCGACGGGATCTTCTTCTGCAACGACGACCTCGCCCACGGTGCGATCTTCCAGGCCCAGCGCCAGGGCATCCGCGTCCCGGAACAGGTGGCGATGGTCGGGTTCAACGACCTGCCGGCCTCGGCCCATATGGTCCCGCGCCTGACGTCGATCCGCACGCCGCTGGCCGCTGTCGGCCGGCACGCGGCCCAGGCCTTGCTCGATCTGCTCGACGGCAAGATCGGGAAAAATCCGGTTCAGGACCTGGGTTTTGCCTTGATGATCCGCGAAAGCAGCTGAAAAACAGCCGATAGATGGTGATGGCCAAGCGCTTGCAGGGCGCTCTCGCCCATCTATGCTGAGCACAATTCCGCCAATGGAGTGTGCGTGACATGTTCGACTCCCATCGCAAATCGGATCTGGCAGAAATCGAGCGGTGTAATCGGGCGTTGGCCGAAGCCAACGCAAAACTGGCAGCGATCAGCCGTTCCATGGCCATGATCGAGTTCAGCCCCGATGGAGTAGTACTCGACGCAAACGAGCATTTTTGCAACGCCATGGGTTACAGCCTCGAGGAAATCCGCGGCCAGCATCACCGGATCTTCTGCGAGGAGGCCTACACCAAGACCGAAGAGTACCGCCAGCTGTGGCGCGACCTGGCCCAGGGCCAGGCACGTAGCGGTACTTTCCTGCGGCTCGATCGCAAGCGCCAGGAGCTGTGGCTGGAGGCAAGCTATATGCCGGTGTTCGGCAGCAACGGCGTGGTCACCAGCATCATCAAGGTGGCCAGTGATATTACCGAGCGTGTGGTGCACGAGCACGAGGCGGACTGCCTGCTCGAGGCCATTGGCCGCTCGATGGCGGTGATCGAGTTCACCCCGGAAGGCCGGGTGATCACGGCCAACGACAACTTCCTGCGCACCATGCACTACCGTCTCGACGAGATCGTTGGCCAGCACCACAGCCTGTTCTGCCACAAAAGCGAAAGCGAGTCGGCCCAGTACAAGGCCTTCTGGGCCTCGCTCAATCGTGGCGAGTACCACTCGCATCGCTTCGAGCGGATCAACAAACTGGGGCAGATGGTCTACCTGGAAGCTTCCTACAACCCGATCTTCGATACCAAGGGGCGGTTGTACAAGGTGGTCAAGTTCGCCAGCGATATCACCCACCAGGTCTGCACCCAGCAATCGGCTGCGGAGGCGGCCCACGCAACCTCGGTGCAGAACGACGCCTGCGCGCGCAAGGGATCGGAGGTTGTGCAGCAGACCGTGCATGTGATCGAGGAGATTTCCCATGACCTCAATGAAGCAGCGCGCAGCATCGATGCGGTGAACCGCCAGTCGGAACTGATCGGGCAGATCGTCCTGACCATCCGCGGGATCGCCGACCAGACCAACCTGCTGGCGCTGAACGCGGCCATCGAAGCGGCGCGGGCCGGCGAACACGGACGCGGGTTTGCCGTGGTGGCCGAGGAAGTGCGCAACCTTGCGGCACGCACCAGCAAGGCCACGGTAGAGATCGTCGAGGTGGTGCGGCAGAACCACGACCTGTCGCTCAAGGCGGTGGCCAGCATGCAGTCCAGCCTGAGTCGAACGGGGCAGGGGGTGGATCTTGCGAATGAAGCGGGCGAGGTGATCCTGGAGATCCAGCAAGGGTCGCGGCATGTGGTGGATGCCATCAGCCAGATCAATTCGACGCTGCAACTGCACTAGGCTCCAGGGCCTCATCGCTGGCAAGCCAGCTCCCACAGGGGTTCTGTGGGAGCTGGCTTGCCAGCGATGAGGCCCTCAGCCCCACAACAGGTTTTTCAGACCGCAGCCGCCAGCTGCGCCACCACATGCTCCTTGCGAATCCGCGCCAGGGGTACGCTGACCAGTGCCAGGGTCAGCACCACCGTCACGGCGATCCCCCAGGCCGCCAGGGTAAAGCCCCCCAGTGAAATCAACCCGCCGGAAATCGCCGGCCCTACCGCCAGGCCCAGGCTCAGGAAGCTTCCCGCCGCCGCCACTACCCGGCCTTCGCGATCCAGCTCCGCCGCCAGCCCGGTGAGGTAGCTCAGGGCATAGAAGTAGGTGATGCAAATGGTCATGACCCCGGCGGTATACATCGTTTTCGAATGCTCGCCCAGGACGTAGCTGAGGCTGGTAGCCCCCGTCAGCAACACGGCGAGGATCACCGGCGTGCTCATGCCGAAGCGCTTGCCGATCATCGCGGCCAGCAAGGGGCCGACCAGGCCGACCACCGATTGCACCGAGAGCAGCACGCCCAGTTCGTCACCGCTGTAGCCGACCATGGTGCCGATGCGCTCGACGAACGCCCAGCCCATGGTGTCCCGTGCCTGGAACACGAACATCGCCAGCATCATGCACACCGCCGGCAGGCTGAGCAGGACGTTGCCCTTGCCTGCGCGGCTGACCACCACGGTTTCGACCAGGGTTGCACGCTGGGTCATGAACGGGATCGCCAGCAGCATCACCGCCATGGTCGCGGCCATCGCGTAGTACAGCCCGGGCAAGCCGAATGCCGCCATGACCTTGGCGTAGCCGAGCATCACCACGATCATCAGCAGCACCGACAACACGTTCATGTGCCCGGCGATGCGATCCGGCTGTTTCGCGCTGGATACCGCCGCGTTGCCGCAAGCCAGGGCCAGGCCGGCGCCGACTCCGGCAACGCAGCGCACCGCTGCCAGGGTGAAGAGGTCGACAATATGGGCGCTGACCAGGTTGGCCACGATTGCCAGCAGCGTGCCGGTGATCGCCAGGGTACGCCGGGGGGCGCGGCCCATGAACGGCGCCACCAGCAAGGAGGCCAGCATGGTGAAGCCGAACTCCGCCGACATCAGCAGCCCCGCCTGGGCCTCGTTGAGTTGCAGGTCGTGGATGATCGCGCTGATCAGGAACGGCAGGGCCCACAGGCCGAGCAGGCCGACACCGTAGGCCGACGCGGCGGCGGAGAACACCAGGCTCCAGCTCTCGGGCAGGAAGTTGCGTATTGTTTTCATTGTGGTTTTCCCGGATTTGCACGCAAAAAAGCGCGCCATTATCGGCGCGCTTGGTTTTTTTTCATTGCTGACTTTCGTCGACTGGCGTGCCGTCGTCGTATTGCGACAGCCAGGTCACCATGGCATCCCGGTAGCGGGTAAAGCCCTTGTAGTCCACCAGTTCCTGGTCCAGGTCGCGGATTACCCGGTGCATGCGCTTGGCCCATTGCGGGGCAAAGTCGGCCAGCTGTTGCAGGCTGACCAGGTAGGTGCGTACCGGGAACAGCACGGCGTTGCTGCGCGGCAAACGGTGCAGCGGTTGCAGTTCGATGCGCAGGTTGACCAATTCGCCGGCGTTTTGCGCAGTCACCGTGGTGCGGTCCGGTGCCCAGTCGGGCAGGGTTTCGGCAGAGGTTTCCAGGCGCGGGTTGACCGTGATGGACCAGTTGGTGCGCCGCACCGGGTGCCCCGGACGCAGGCGCAGGAGGAATTTCAGCGCACGCTGGAGGATGCCCATTTCATGCAGCTTCGGCACCGGGCCATGGAACTCCATGAAGCTCATGCCGAGGTTGAAGCGCAGCGAGTAGTCGGCGCGCTGGGTGGCCATGCCGGCGCCCATCACCAGGGTGTCGTCGCGCTCTTCGAGAAGAATGAACTCGCCCTGTGCCTGGCGGGTGATGTATTCCATCGGCTCCATTGGCAGGGTGCTGGCATCGCCGAAGGTGAAGCTGTCGTCCAGGCCCAGCGGGCGGTTGATCCAGCGCCACTGGTTGCCTTTCTTTTCCAGGCTGAAATGCTCTGGATAATCGCGGGAATACGATTCCATCAGCAGTTCGAGCAGGTCCCACTGGGCTTCCATCATGTGCGGCAGGGCGGCGTAGTGCACACCCGGCTGGCTTTCAAGGATCTGCGCGCGGTGATGGCACTCGGAGATGTAGTGTTCGTCGATATCGAATTGGGCGCGCAGCGCGCCTTCGCCGAAGGGTACATGGGGCTCGACGTTCATCGAGTACATGTACTGGTCTTCCGGATAGGGGAAGGGCAGGCGCAGCACCGCTTCGCGGCTATTGCGGTAGGTGAAGCCCTTGGCGTCGAGGTCGGCGTAGCTTTCGATCGGCTTGAATACGGTCATTGTTGTTGTCCTGTCTCAGAGGTCCACGACCAGGCGTGTGCAATTGGCGCGGGATACGCATGGCATGAATTTGCGCTTGCCCAGCTTGTCTTCCTCGCTGAGCCAGTCATCGCGGTGGTCCAGTTCACCGTCCACTTCCAGCACTTCGGTTTCGCAGTAGCCACAGGCGCCGCCGCGGCACAGGTAGGGCACCTTGTAGCCGGCCTGCTCGGCCGCTTCGAGCAGCGATTGCTCGGTCGGCACCTCGAGGGTCACGCCCTGGCGCGCCAGGGTGACGCTGAACGGCTGGCCACTGGAGCCTTGCTCGACGAAGCGCTCGTAGTGGATATGGCTGTCGGTCCAGCCAAGGGCGCGGGCACCTTCGATGGTGTCGTCGATCATGCTGTCCGGGCCGCACACGTACACATGGCTGCCAAGGGGACGGCCAAAGAGAATGCGCGAGATGTCCATGCGTTCATCCTCGCCCTGTACATAGAGGTGCACGCGGGCGCCGTAGCGCTCCTGCAACTCGCGCCCAAGGGCGATGTGCCCGGGGCCGCGCACGGCCAGGTGCAATTCGAAGCTGGCCTTTTTCAATTCCAGCTCTTCCAGTTGCGAGTAGACCGGGGTGATGCCTACGCCGCCGGCGATGAACAGGTGCTGGCGGCCGTGCTTGGCCAGTGGGAACAGGTTGGCCGGCTGCAGGATCTGCAACAGATCGCCTTCAGCGACCCGGTCATGCAGGTAGCGCGAGCCACCACGGCCATCGGCGACGCGGCGTACGGCAATCTGGTAGGCGCTGGAGTCGTAGGGTGAGCTCATCAATGAGTAGGCGTTGCGGTGGGTCTTGTCGCCGTCCTCGAGGATCACCACCACATGGCTGCCGCCGGAGAAGGCCGGCAGGTGCTTGCCATCCGGGTCGACCAGGGTGAAGCGGGTGATTTCCGGGGTCATCGCCTCGATGCGGGCGACGCGCACGCTCAGGGTGCCGTTATGGGTGTTCATGTATCGAGCTCCTCGGCGGCGGGCAATTCGCCCGGGACTTCGCCGTCGGCCTTGATGCCCTGGAAGGCGGCCAGACGACGGGAATAGTGATCGCGCACCACCAGGTGCAACTGGCAGCCCGGACAGACGAAAACGCGCTGGGTGACGTTCTCGGTGTAGGTGTCGCAATGCGCGCACCAGACCCGGCGGACCAGGGTGCCGCTGTGTTCGCGCAGCACTTCGTCGCGATTGAGGTCCACGGCGTTGGCCGCCTGCATGGCCGTGCCGATGAAGCTTTCCGAGCCGCTGAGGTACAGGCGCGTGCCCATGCGTGCATCGCCGAGCCGCTCGCGCAGGGCATCGATCAGTTCCTGGTTGCTGGCGAACACCTCCAGCCCGGCGACCTCGGCCTGCTGCAAGGCCTGCAGATGGTTATGGCCGGAGAAGGATTCGACGGAGTAGAGCAGGGTGCTGTTGCCGCGCTGTTCGTTGGACATGTCGCCGATCAGGCGCAGCATGGCCGCGCCGCCGCTGCCCTGGCCCGCAATCAGATGACGCAGGCCTCCTGCCATGGGGTGCAGCCGGTCGTAGACCGGGCGGCTTTTGATGCCGGTGATTAGCATGGAGAGTCCTCGTATGCCATATTGCCTATGGTTTTATATGTTTTGTTTCGGCCGCCACAATCGGCGTTTTCATCGGTAATCAGTGCTTGAACATCACGTGGCGCACGCAGGTGTAGTCCTCCAGGCCATACATGGACATGTCCTTGCCATAGCCGGACTGCTTCATGCCGCCATGGGGCATTTCGCTGACCAGCATGAAATGGGTGTTGACCCAGGTGCAGCCATATTGCAGGCGCGCCGAAAGGCGGGTAGCGCGACCGATGTCCCGGGTCCACACCGACGAGGCCAGGCCGTAGTCGGAGTCGTTGGCCCAGGTCAGGGCCTGTGCTTCGTCGTCGAACGGGGTAATGCTGACGACCGGGCCGAACACCTCGCGCTGGACGATCTCGTCGTCCTGCCGGGCATCTGCCAGCACGGTCGGTTCGAAGAAGAAGCCTGGGCCATCGACCCGGTTGCCACCGGTGACTACGCGGATATGCGGCTGGGCCTTGGCCCGCGTGACGAAGCCCTCTACGCGCTGCAGGTGATCGCGGGTGATCAGTGGGCCGAGTTCGGTTTCCGGATCGTCCTGCAGGCCCATGCGCAGGCTGGCGACGGCCTCGCCCAGCTGATTGACGAAGCGCTCGTAGACACCGCGCTGTACATACAGGCGGCAGGCTGCGGTGCAGTCCTGGCCGGCGTTGTAGAACGCGAAGGCGCGGATGCCCTCTACCGCCGCATCGATATCGGCGTCGTCGAAGATCAGCACCGGGGCCTTGCCGCCCAGTTCCATATGGGTACGTTTGACGCTGCCGGCGGTGCTGGCGATGATCCGCGCTCCGGTGGCGACCGAGCCGGTGAGGGACACCATGCGCACCTTGGAATGATTGACCAGCGGTTCGCCTACGCTAGGGCCGCGACCGAAAAGAATATTGACCACGCCGGCCGGGAACAGCCCGGCGATCAGCTCGGCCAGGGCCAGGGCGGTCAGCGGGGTCTGCTCGGAAGGCTTGAGCACCACGGTATTGCCGGCGGCCAGGGCGGGTGCCAGCTTCCAGGCGACCATCATCAGCGGGTAGTTCCACGGCGCGATGGAGGCGATAACGCCCAGCGGGTCGCGGCGGATCATCGAGGTATGACCCGGCAGGTACTCGCCACCGGCCGAGCCCGACAGGCAACGGCTGGCGCCGGCGAAATAGCGGAACACGTCGGCGATGGCCGGGATCTCGTCGTTCAGCGCAGCCTGGTAGGGTTTGCCACAGTTCAGCGACTCCAGCCGGGCCAGGTGTTCGGCATTGGCCTCGATCAGGTCCGCCAGCTTGAGGAGGAGGTGGGCGCGGTCTTTCGGCGGGGTCTGCGCCCAACCGTCGAACGCCTGATCGGCGGCTTGCACGGCGGCGTCCACCTGGGTGCTGCTGGCCTCTGGAATGTTCGCCAGCACGGCACCTTCGGACGGGTTGTACACGGCGTAGGGATCACCTTGGCCATCGACCAGTTGGCCGTTGATCAGGAGTCGGGTCTGCATTGCGTATTCCTGTTTGGAGTTATTGGTGAATACAGGCGCACAGGGACAGTGGCCTGTGCAAGGCTTAAACATATAAAACCATATCTTAAATTTGCTGCCTAGCCTCGCCGTGCTTTTTTGCTTTGCCACAAGGAAATAAGGCGCTAACACTTGAGCTGTGCTTCGCTATAAGATGCGAAACCGAATTTTTAACCGGGTGCCTTCGTGGTGCTCGAAAAGGGAGAGGCAATGACTGCCCTGAATAGTGCCCGCAACACCGCGTTCATCCGTCTGCGCCAGGAGGGGCGCACCGATGAAGTGGCGCGGCGTCTGGTCGAGGCCATCGAACTTGGCCTGTTCGCCGAGGGCCAGCAATTGCCCAGCGAGTCGGAACTGGCCCTGCAGCTGGGCGTGGCCACGGTGACCCTGCGCGAGGCTCTGGTGGTGCTGCGCCAGCGTGGCCTGATCGAAACCCGTCGTGGTCGCAATGGCGGCAGCTTCGTCTGCGCCCCGGTGGAACTGCCCGAGGCGCTGCTTCTGCAAAGGCTGCGTGAAATGAGCGGGCCCGACCTGCGCGACCTCGGCGACGAGCAGACGGCGATCTCCGGCACTGCCGCGCGCCTGGCGGCCAGGCGCAGTTCGCCAGAGCAGCAGGCGCGCATCGGCCAGCATATAGAAACCCTGCGCCAGGCCGGCTCGCGTCTGGCTCGGCACCGTGCCGACGCACGCTTTCATATCGAGGTAGCGGCGGCTGCCCAATCCCTGCGCTTGACCCACGCGGAAATGCGCCTGCAGTCGGAAATCGGCGAACTGTTGTGGATGGAGGCGGCTGGCGGCGGCGATATCACCCTGGTGGAACAGGAGCACCAGGCGATTCTCCAGGCCTTGGTCGCGGGTGACCCGGTGCTGGCCGGTGCCCTGGCCGAAGCCCACGTCACCCGGGGCATCAAGCGTTTGATAAGCCTGCGCCTGGAACTGTTGGCGGCTGATCCGGACTGACTCCTTCTTCCCACCCCATGACCAGAACTGCCGGACCCTGTGTGAGGTAATGCCATGTTTGCCCCGAGCGATAACGCGTCCTTCTCGGCCTGCGCCCAGCAGCTGGACAGTACCCTGGGCACCATTTTCGGCCAGGTGCGCGAACTGGCGGAAGAAACCCGTACCCTGTGGCAGCGGGTCCTGGCCGAAGGTCGCCAGCCCGTGGCGCGGGACCTGGCGTCACTGCGCCCGGCCATCGACAAGCAATTGTTCGCCACCGGGGCCTTTGGCTGTGGCGGTGGCGTGATCGTGGCCCCCAATGGCCTGGCCGACCGCGAGATGCACCTGGAGTGGTGGTACCTGGCCGATGGTGGCAAGACCCTGCCATTGCGTCCCAACTTCGATCGCCGCCGCGAGAATTACTACGACTACAACGCCATGCCGTGGTACAGCAAGCCGCGCGACACCGGGCGCAGCGTGGTGGAAGGGCCATACGTGGACCTCTACGGCACCAACATGTACGTACTGACCTTCACCATGCCGATTTATGTCGAGGGTCGCTTCATTGGCGTGGCGGGGCTCGACCTTTCGCTGCATAACGTCGAGCGGCTCCTGGTGAAAAGCCTTATGCGCCTGGATCACGAGGCGGTACTGATATCCGCCGAGGGGCGGGTGATCGCCTCGAATACAGCGAACTGGATGGTCGGGGACCTGGTATCGACCCTGCTCAACGACATGCAACTGGGGCAGATCCGCTTGACCTTGTCGGAATCGGAGACTGGCTGGTCGCTGGTGCGCTTGCCGGGGTTGCGCTGAGTTCTTCCAGCGCAGCGATGGGGCGCAGCGTCAGGTGTTTCGTTCGAGCCGTGTCAGCAAGCGCTCCAGGCTCCCTTCCAGGGCTTGCTTCAAGTCCTGCAGGCGCGCGTCGTCGACTTCCTCGGCACATCCGCGCTCCAGTGCATCGCAGCGCTCCACCAATCCCCGTGCCTTGAGCATTTTCATGCCGCCGCGAATCCGGTGCGCCAGGGCCTTCACCTGGGCAAGCGGAGCCTGCGGCCCCAAGGCCCGCAGCGAAGCCAGATCCTGCTCGGTGCTTTTCGCCAGCTGTTCCACCAGCCGGCGGATCATCTGTGGGTCGTTCTGGGTCAGATGTCGCAGCTCGTCCAGGTCGAAGCCGCTGTCATCCTCGGCCGTCGCCGACTCCAGGCCACTCAGATGGCTGCGCAACGCGCCCAGCCCGATCGGCTTGAACAGGCAATCATCCATCCCCGAAGCCAGGCAGCGGTCCCGCTCTTCGGCTTGGGCATTTGCCGTCAGGCCCAGGATCAGGCAGCGCTGTCCCGGGCTTTCTTCTGTCCGCACCGCGCGGGCCAGTTGGTGTCCATCCATCCCCGGCATGTTGCAGTCGGTAATCAGCACGTCGAAGTTGCCTTCCCGCCACATCTGCAAGGCCTGGGCGCCGCTGTCCGCCTGGCTGACCCGGTGGCCGAGCACGTCCAGTTGCTTGCCCAGCAGCATCAGGTTGGCCGGGTAGTCATCCACGACCAGGATATTCAGCGACAGGGTGCTGGCCGGGCTCGGCGGGGTCTTCGGCGCCGCGACTGCCCGCTCACTGGCCCACGGCAGCACCAGCGAGATCTCGGCCCGGGTCCCGTGCCCCGGCTCGCTGGACAGGCGCAGGGCGCCGCCCATCAATTCGCACAGGGTACGGCTGATCACCAGGCCCAGGCCGCTGCCCTGGCCCGCAGCCTGCCCGCCCGCCTGGACGAAAGGGCTGAACAGGCGGGCCTGGTCCGCCGCGCTGATGCCGATGCCGCTGTCTTCCACGACCAGGCGTACCCGTGCTTCATTTGCCTGCGGCTCCAGCTCCAGGCCGACGCGCACTTCGCCGCGTTCGGTGAACTTCAGCGCATTGCTCAGCAGGTTCGCCAGGACCTGGCGCAGGCGCAGCGGATCCACCGCCAGCGGCCGCGTCGCCGGGGGCAGGTCAAGGCGCAGCTCCAGGCCCTTGAGCCGGGCACTGCTCTCGAATACCCGCGCAGTTGCACGAACCAGTGCGCACAGGTCGGTCGGCTCCGGGGCGAGGGTCATGTGCCCGGATTCGATGCGGGCGATATCCAGCACGTCGCCGATAAGCTCCAGCAGGGCACTGGCCGAATCGAAGGCCACCTGCAGCGACGGCTGGTCGATGCGCCCTTGCCCGGCGTCCTTCAGGGCCAGCTCGAGCAGGCCGATCACCGCATTCATCGGCGTGCGGATTTCATGGCTCATGGTGGCGAGGAAGGTGCTCTTGGCATGGTTGGCGCTGTCGGCCTGCTCCTTGGCCTGGCGCAGTTCGACAAGCAAGCCCTCGCTGATCTTCAACTGGCGCTGCAAGGCTTCTTCGGCAGCAGTGCGCTGGGCGACCAGGCGCCGCAGGTAGCGGTTCCACAGGACCACGGCGGCGATCGCCAGGCTGGCCGCCAGGAGAATCTGCAGGACCAGCCCGCGATAATTGCGCCAAGGGTTGTCGCTGACCAGCGCATTGGTGCGCCAGCGGTTGGCGAGCAGGGTCATTTCGTCCGGCTCGATGCTCAGCAGGGTCTTTTCCAGGATGGCGTGCAGTTCATTGTCGCCCCGGGCGGTGGCGAAGGCCGCGGTGGCCGGGCTGTCGTCCAGCAGTGCTGCAATGCGCAGGCGATCCTTGAACAGGCGGCTGATGAAATAGGCGGCGTTGATCTGCGAACTGATGGCCGCGTCGGCGCGACCCTGGGCCACGTATTCCATCAGGGCCAGCGGATCGTCGACTTCGACCAGTTCGATGGCGGGATGCTCGCGGCGCAGTGTTTCGGCGAACGGCGTGCCGCGGATCAGCGCCAGGCGCTTGCCCTGCAAGGCCTCGGCGGTGTCCGGGGCATCGGCGCGGATGGAGGTCACCAGGACTCGCGGCGTGGTCAGGTACGGCCGGGTGAACTGCAGGCCGCGGGCACGCTCGCCGCCATAGGGCAGGGCGCCGATCAGGTCGGCCTGGCCGCTCTCCACCAACTGGATCATCTGCGCCACGCTGGCGGCCTCGATGGTGTGGAAGCGCAGCCCGGTGCGCAGGCTGATCTGCTCCAGGAGATCGGCGGTGATCCCGCGGAACTGCTGCTTGTCGTCGAGGAAGGTCAAGGGCGCGAAGTACTTGTTGATCACAACCTTGAGGTCCGAATGCCGGCGGATCCAGTCCTGTTCCCCAGGCTGCAGTTGCAGCACCCCGCGGTTGAGCAGCGGGCTGTTGAGGCCGCTGCTCCAGCGCCGCGCGACGTTGATCCGGTCGCTCTCCGACAGACTGGCCAGGGCCTGGTCGATGAGCCGCAGCAGGGTAACGTTGTCGTGTTCCAGGGCAAACCTGAACGACGAGCGCAGGGGCTTGACGTACCAGGCGATCTGCACGCTGTCGCGATAATGGTTGCCGATCAGGTAGTCGGAACTGATGGCGTCGCCGATGAAGGCGTCGGCATCGCCCTGGGTCAGGGCAGCCAATGCCGCCATGCTCGAGGCGTAGAGTTGCAGCCTGGCGTCGGGATAGACCTGGCGGATGCGCTCCACCGGCAGGTAATGATCGACCATTGCCAGGCGCGCGCCGGCCAGCTTGTCGGCGGGGTTGCGCGGCTTGCCCAGCGGCGTGGCGACGATGGCCTGGTCGTCGGCGTAGGGCTGGCTGAGCAGCAGTTCGCTGTTGGCTTCCTCGAAGCCGTTGGCGCTGCCGAGCAGGTCGATCTCGCCGCGCTCCAGGGCGCGGATCGCGGCACTGCGGCTGGGGTAGTGCAGGACCTCCACGTCAACCTTCAACTGCTCGCCGAGCAGGCCGGCGTAGTCGGCGGTCAGGCCTTCGTAGTCGTGCTGGCTGACATTGATATCGAAGGGCGGATAGTCCGGTGCCGAGGTACCGAGGCGTAGCTGCTTCCTCTGCTCCAGCCATTGCCGGTCGGCAACGCCGAGCGTTGGCGGGGCACTGCTGCTCAGGGAGCGTCCGAGCAGTTCCCGCGGCACTGCCTCCTGCGCCGGCAGCGGCGGCGACAGCACCAGGCCCAGGGTCAGGACCAGCAGTGGCAGGATGTTCATCGGTCGTTCAGATCATCCCGCGGCGGTTCGCCAGGTCGAGCAGCTCGGCCAGGGAACGCACCTGGAGCTTGTCCATGATGCGGGTCTTGTAGGTGCTGATGGTCTTCGAGCTCAGGATCATGGCCTGGGCGATCTCGTTGTTGGTCGCGCCCTTGGCCAGTTGCCGCATCACTTCGAATTCGCGGTTGGAGAGGCGGTCCAGGCGGTCGTCCTCGGTTTGCGAGCGTGGGCCCAGGCTCAGCGCATCCGGCAGATAGGAATAACCGCTGAGCACGGCCTTGAGCGCGCCGAGGAGGATGGACAGGTCTTCATCCTTACGCACGAAGGCCGAGGCGCCGGCTTCGATGCAGCGTTTGGCGAACAACCGCGGCGGCCGACCGGTGAAGACCATGATCCGCGGCGCCGGATCGAGGGCGCGCAGGCGTTCCAGTACGCTGAGGCCGTCCAGGCGGGGCAGGCCGAGGTCGAGCACGACGACGTCGGGGGTGAGTTCCTGGCTCAGGCTCACCGCACTGACCCCGTCGTGGGCTTCGCCGATCACGTCGTAGCCTTCGCGCTCCAGCAGCAGGCGGGCGGCAAAACGGATGGTGGGATGATCGTCGACGATCAGGATCTTGTGCATCGTGTAGGAAACTCCTGCATCAGGAATGGATTTTTCCCGAGTCACTCAGGAGGGAAAACCGCCGGTTCAGACGGGCCGCTCACGATACGTCGAATCAGGTTCGATGAGTACGAGGAGTATAGAAGCGTGGAAGAATTCAGCCTGCCTAGATGAAAATTCCTACAAAAAGCGCGAAGGGTCCTTCAGTAGGAAACGGCCCACGTAGGGCGAGGCATAGGATTTTGCCTGACTGTGCAGGGCAATCAGGCTGAAGGACGTGGCACATCCAGAGTAGGAAAACGCCCCGTCAATGCCCGGCCAGCCGGCTACCGGGCATCAGGCGCAGGGTGTTGCTCACTTCGGCCTGGATCTTGTAGGCAGGTGCTTCCACGGCTTCGTAGTCACGGGTGTAACGCGCGGCGAAATCATCCACGCCCCATTGCTGGTATTGCTGCACGTGCTTGAGCTCGTGGGCCCAGAGTGCAACGTTGTCGCGGGCGTCCGCGGCGTTGCGAAAGACGATCACGTCCACCAGGGTGACGGCGGCGACATCCGGGTTCTGCAGGAAGGCGCTGGCGGCGTCCAGTTGTTCGGGATTGCCGACCTGATAGCGCACCGCGTCGAGCACCTGGAAGTCATACCAGGGTTCGAGTTGCGCGCGGATGTCCAGCGGAATGGGTTCGACCCCGGCCGCCACCGCCGTCTCGCGCGACAACCTGAGCCAGTTGGCCAGGCCCGAGGAGGCCATGCGCGCGACATTGTCGAGCAGGGTGAACAGGTCGTCGGTCGTGCCCTGCGGGGCCGTGGCGGCGGGGGCCGGGGCGATTGCGCAGAGGGCAAGACACAACAGCAGTGGACGGTACAGCGGAAACTTCAAGACAGGACTCCTGCCGTTACGCTCGGGGGTGAGCAGTTTGACCGGGATTCGCCACGTTGGTTGAGCCGCTCGGAAAAAATCGTCGAGGGCTTGAGGGCGCGCGGCGAGGCAGGCATCCTGCGCCCTTCGACCTGCCAGGAGCCATCATGGACGCCTCGACCCTTCTGCTTTACATCATCGCCGCCAGTGCGGTGATGATCACACCCGGCCCGGCCATGCTCCTGGCCTTGAACAACGGCGCCAGCCATGGCATGCGCGTGGCCGGATTCGGCATGGCCGGGGCGATGCTTTCCGACCTGATCCTGATCGCCGCCGTGGGGTGTGGCCTTGGCGCCTTGTTGCAGGCTTCGGAACAGTTGTTCAGCCTGGTCAAGTGGATAGGCGCTGCGTACCTGCTGTACCTGGCGGTGGTGCTCTGGCGGGCGCCGGTGCGGGCACTCGGGGTTAGTGGCGCAGCGGCGGCGGTCAGTGGCCGGTCGACCTTCGTCCGTGCGCTGATCGTCGGCCTGTCCAATCCCAAGGGCCTGCTGTTCTTTTCCGCGTTCCTGCCGCAATTCATCCGTCCGGAGCAGCCGGTGCTGCAGCAGTACCTGGTCCTCGCGGTGATCACCGCATCCCTCGATTGCCTGATGATGGTGGTCTACGCCCTTGGCGGCCGGCACGCGGTACGGGCTTTCTCGGCGCGGGTCATGCAATGGATCAACCGGGGTTGTGCCGGCATGCTGGCGGTGCTGGCCGTGGGTTTGAGCCTGTACCGGCGCAACGATCTGCATTAAATCTATTCCATCGCCGCCTGCAGGAAGTCCCGGCTGGCCGTCAACACGGCCCGCTGGGTCTGTTCCCCCGCCAGCATCCGCGCTATCACCAGCGCTCCTACGCATTGACTGAGCATGGCCCAGGCCAGCGCTTCGTCGTTCAAGGTCACGGCCCAGGCCTGGTGCAGTGTGACCAGCCAGTGTTCCGCCTCTTCACGCACCGCGCTATCGGCGCGGGCGATCTCTGCGCCCAGGGTCGGGATCGGGCAGCCGCTTTGCGGATTGTGCACATGGGCCATGCTCAGGTATTGGTCGAGGCAGCGCTTGAGCAGGTCCGGCGTCAACTCGCCGCCTTGTGCACGCAGGTTGATCCTGCTGCCGGATAGCTCCTGGCGCACGATTTCGCTGAACAGGTCGTCCTTCGAAGGAAAGTGATTGTAGAACGCTCCGCCGGTCAGGCCGATGGCCTTCATCAGCCCGGCCACGCCAGTAGTGGCGAAGCCGCCTTGCTTGGCGATGGCGCCGCTGCTCTGCACCAGCTTCTGCCGGGTCTGTTCCTTGTGTTCGGTGGAATAGCGCACCTGGGCATCCTCGAATTGGTGGCTTGACGAAAGTCCGGATCATAGCATAGCGTTCGTTTACTAAACGATCATTCATCAATGAGACAAAGCTCATGAAGGACAACAACAAGGTCGTACTGGTGATCGGTGCCGGCGACGCCACCGGTGGCGCGATTGCCAGGCGCTTTGCCCGGGAAGGCTATATCGCCTGTGTGACTCGGCGCAGCGCTGACAAGCTGCAACCCTTGCTGGACGAAATCCGTGCCGAGGGTGGCCAGGCCCACGGGTTCGGCTCCGATGCCCGCAAGGAAGAAGAGGTGGCCGCGCTGGTCGAGCAGATCGAAAGCAGCATCGGCCCGATCGAGGCCTTCGTCTTCAACATCGGCGCCAACGTGCCTTGCAGCATTCTTGAAGAGACGCCGCGCAAGTACTTCAAGATCTGGGAAATGGCCTGCTTCGCCGGCTTCCTGACGGCCCAGGCGGTGGCGCGCCGCATGGTGGTGCGCGAGCGTGGCACCATCCTGTTCACCGGTGCCACGGCGGGATTGCGCGGCGCTGCCGGCTTCGCCGCTTTCGCCGGAGCCAAGCACGGCATTCGCGCCCTGGCCCAGAGCATGGCGCGGGAACTGGGGCCGCGGAACATCCATGTCGCTCATGTGGTGGTAGACGGCGCCATCGACACTGCCTTCATCCGCGACAGCTTCCCCGAGCGCTACGCGCTGAAGGACCAGGACGGCATCCTGGACCCCGGGCATATCGCCGACAACTACTGGCACCTGCATGCCCAGCCACGGGATGCCTGGACCTTCGAACTCGACCTGCGTCCGTGGATGGAACGCTGGTAATCGCCACCTTTGACAAGGATCCGAAGCATGAACAAGACCGTCGAATTCTTTTTCGATCTGGGCAGCCCGGCCAGTTACCTGGCCTGGACCCAACTGCCAGGGATCTGCGCCGAGCACGGGGCGCAACTGGTGTTGCGGCCGATGTTGCTGGGTGGCGTGTTCCAGGCCACCGGCAACAGTTCGCCGGCGACGATCCCGGCCAAGGGGCGTTATTTTTTCAAGGACCTGCATCGGTATGCCCGGCGCTACGGTGTGCCGTTGAAGTTCAACGAGCACTTCCCGATCAACACCCTGGGCCTGATGCGTGCGGCGGTTGGCATACAGTTGCGTCAGCCGCAGCGTTTCGAGCAATGGCTGGCCGCGATGTATCGGGCAATGTGGGCCGACGGGCGCAACCTTGGGGATCCGGCCGTGATCACGCAGGTGCTGGAAGAAGCGGGTTTCGAGTCGTCCGGGTTCGAGGCGCTGACAAGCGATCCCGAGGTCAAGGCGGCGTTGAAGGCCGTTACTGAAGAGGCCGTGGGTCGCGGGGTGTTCGGCGCGCCGAGCTGCTTTGTAGGGGAGGAGCTGTTCTTTGGCCAGGATCGGCTGGAGTTCGTGGTGGAGGCGTTGAAAGCGTAAGTTGTCCGCGCGCTTGCCAGCGATGGCGTGGGTATCGCTGGCAAGCCAATCTTCAGGAACCTACGACAAACGGGCAGCCGCCTCGCGCAACATTGCCTCGGTGGCGTCCCAACCCAGGCAGCCATCGGTAATCGACACGCCGTACTTCAGCGGCGCCTTGCCTAGTGCCTGGCAGCCCTCGAACAGATGGCTTTCGATCATCACCCCGACCAGCGAGCGATCACCCGCGACACGCTGGTCGATCACATCGCGCAGCACCGCCGGTTGCCTGAGGGGATCCTTGCCGCTGTTGGCATGGCTGCAATCGACCATGATCCGGGCTTCGACTCCGGCCTTGGCCAGCCCCTGGCGCGCCATGGCGACACTCGCAGCATCATGGTTGGGCCCCTTGTGCCCGCCGCGCAGGACCAGGTGGGTATCCGGGTTGCCTAGGGTTTCGACGATGGCCGGGTGGCCCTGGGCGTCCAGGCCGAAATGACGGTGCGGGTGGGCCGCGCTGCGGATGGCGTCGCAGGCGATGCCGACACCGCCGTCGGTGCCGTTCTTGAAGCCCACCGGCAGGCCAAGGCCGCTGACCATCTCGCGGTGGATCTGCGATTCGGTGGTGCGGGCGCCGATCGCGGCCCAGCTCAGCACATCGTCGAAGTAGCCGGCGGCCATCGGTTGCAACAGTTCGGTGGCCACTGGCAGCCCGCGCTCGAGCATGCCCAGCATCAATTCGCGGGACAGGCGCAGGCCGCCGTGCATATCGTCGCTGCCGTCCAGCTGCGGGTCGTAGGCCAGGCCTTTCCAGCCCACGGTGGTGCGGGGTTTTTCCACGTAGGCACGCATCACCAGGAGCAGTTTGTCATCCAGCTGGCGGGCCAGCGCAGCCAGGCGGTCGGCGTATTCGAGGGCGGAGCGGGGATCGTGCAGGGAACAGGGGCCGAGCACCACGAGCAGGCGCGGGTCATGGCCGTCGAGTATCTGTTTGACTGCGTGGCGGTGCTGCTGGACCTGGGCCGCAAGGGCGGCGGACAGCGGCAGCTGTTGCTTGAGTTGCACGGGGCTGGGCAGACGCAGGCTCACGGAGGTGTTGGCTGCGGCGGGGGTGTTCAGTGGCAGTGCCTGGGTAGTCGCTTGCATGTTCGGTATTCCCTGGGCGGAAGGCGGGTTCGGTCCCGCGCCTTCGGCCCTATCGTTGTGTTCGACAGATACGTGTATGTGTGTTGATGCCACCCGAAACGGACCGGTCGGAGGCGGCTGGCTGGCCCGAACGGCAGTGGCTAAATCGCCAGGCAGAGCTTTGGTAGCGGTAGCAGGTGGTGTAGTTCATGTGTCGATTCCTCAGTGGTGTCTGGTGTTGACGGGCCGAAAAACAAAACCCCCGGAGGGCTGGGCCGTCCGGGGGTTCGAGAGTTCTCGTGTTCGGCGGCCCTGTTCGTGGGCGCCGGTGTGGGTATCAGCGGCGCCTGTGGCTAAACCAATACCCGAAATAAAACGCGGTTGGAGCAATGGAGCCACAGGCAGCCACGGACGCAACGGAACGCGCTGGGCGACCGGTGTGTAGTGCGTGGATGTGGGTGGCGTGGTTCATGTGCTGCTCCAGTTGAATGCGACCGAGCTTACTTCAGCGCAACCGCATGTATCAATGATTAATTCCGATCGTAACGATTAATTCGTTCAGCGACGCAGGTAAGCCGTGAAGTCGATATCGCCCGCGCTGAGGATCGCTTGCACCCGGTTGTGTACGTTGAGCTTGCGCAGGATCGCGGAAACGTGGGCCTTGACCGTGGTTTCGGCGATATCCAGGTTGTAGGCGATCTGCTTGTTCGATTCGCCCTTGGTCATGCGTTCCAGCACCAGCAGTTGCTTGCGGGTCAGGGCCTGGAGCAGCTCCGGGGCGAAACCCTGGGATTCGCTCTGGCTGCGGCGGCTGCCGCTTTTCTGGGTGCGGATGATGTCCGGCGGCAGGTACACGTTGCCGTTGAGTATCTGCTCGATGGCCTCGGTCATCTGCGAGCGTGGCGAGGACTTGGTGATAAAGCCCACTGCACCATAGGTAATGGCCTGCAGGACGATCTGCTTGTCCTGTTCGGCAGAGACGATCACCACCGGAATGGTCGGCGCCTCGTTGCGCAGGTTGATCAGCCCGCCCAGACCGTGCATGCCGGGCATGTTCAGGTCGAGCAGGATGAGGTCGAGATCGTCGTGCTCGCCGGTCAGCGCCAGGGCGCTGTCCAGGTCGGCGGTTTCCATTACCTCGCTGCCGGGGAAGCCATCGCTGATGACGTTATGAATGGCCTCGCGAAACAGCGGATGGTCGTCGGCGATCAGAATCTTGTACATGGCGTTTGCACCTTATTGTTTTGGTTTCGACCGCAAGGAAAACGTGATTCAGGGAAACGCTTCGGGCGTGGCGTTGACCACGGGCAGGCCGGCGTTTTCCCAGGCATCGAGGCCATCACGGTACCAGTACAACCGCGAGTAGCCCAGCGCGGCGGCGCGCTTGACCGCATTCCAGCTCAGCCAGCAGTCCGAGCGGCAGTAGAAGACGATGGCGCGCTGGCGATCACCATTGCTCAAGCGCTCGAGGTGGCGGCTGAAGTACCGGCTCCATTGGGCATCCAGCTCGCCGTCGCCGGTATTGGCCAGCCAGTGGCTGCCGGGCAGGTTGGCATGGGCTTCGCTGGCGATGAACTGGCCGTTGAGGAACGGGCGCTTGTATACGTCGATCAGCAGGGCTGGCGGTTGTTGCTCCAGCAGTGCCTGGACCCGGGCGGTGTCGACGGTGGTGGCGGATTCGGCGGTGGTGGGTGTCGGGCTGCGATAAAGACCGCTGCGGTAGCCGTCGGCGGAGAACAGCGCGGCATCGGCCAGGGCAGTGCTGGCGAAAAGGCAGGACAGGGCCAGGCAGGACAGGGCGGACAGGACACGGGGCGGCATGGTCGTCAGTCTCGTTTTTGTTATGCCGGTATTACAGGTCAGTGCCGAGGCTTTGTGAATGCGACCATCGACAGCAAAAGCGCTACCAAAGTAGTAGGCGAAGGGCTCGGGCAGGGCTCTAGCATGGGACCGTGGCGATAACGTAGCGATAACAACCAGAGAACACGCCGATGGACATCCTGCTGGTCGACGACCATCCGATGCTGCGCTTGGGCCTGAGTGCCGTGCTTGCCGAAGAACTGCCGGTGCGCGAGGCCGCCTCCGGTGAAGAAGCCTTGTTGCGTGTGCAGGAGCAGGTGCCGGGCCTGGTCCTGATGGATTTCGATCTACCCGGTATCAGCGGGCTGGAGACCACCCGGCGCTTGCGCCAAAGGCTGCCGCAACTGCGCGTGCTGTTTTTCAGCGAACATACCGAGCTTGGTCTGGTGCGCCAGGCGCTGGATGCCGGGGCCTGTGGCTTCCTGTCCAAGTCGGTGCCGGCGGCAACCCTGCTCGAAGCCGTACGCCGGGTGCTGGCCGGGCATGCCTATATCGAGCAGGCCCTGGCGACCCAGCTGGCGACCCAGCCGCACCGGGTCGAGCAAAAGGACGCCCGCCTGAGCGGCCTGACCCAGCGCGAAACCGAGATATTCCTGATGCTGGCCAAGGGCACGTCGATGCGGATGATTGCCGAGCACCTGTGCCTGAGCGCAAAGACCGTGTCGAACTACCTGACGCTGTTGAAGAGCAAGTTGCAGGTGAGTTCGCATGCGGAGCTGGTGCACCTGGCGATCGAGACGGGGTTGCTCAGGATCGCGGCCTGACTTGAGGGCCTGATCGCTGGCAAGCCAGCTCCCACAGGTTACTGATCCCTGTGGGAGCTGGCTTGCCAGCGATCAGGCCAGTGAAAACACCATCAATCCCAGGTCTTGGGACAGCCTTCGCAACCTTCCATGTTGGCATCCTGGAAGTTCGCATAATGCTTGCGGGTGCCCCGCAGGTCGGCCTTTTCCAGATTGCTTTCACCGAACTTGGCCTCCTGCAGGTTGGCGTCGGACAGGTTCGCCCCGAGCAGGTCGGCGCGGCTCAGCCAGGTCATTTCCAGGTCGGCGGCCTGCAGATTGCTGTTGTGCAGCTTCGCCCCGGAAAGACGAGCGAACTCCAGGTAGGCGCCGCTCAGGTTGGCGTCATTGAATTTGGCCCCTTGGGCGAACAGGCCCCAGGCCTGGGTGGCGATCAGGCTGGCGCCGGTGAGGTCGGCGATACGCAGGTTGGCCTGCTGCAGGCTGGCACGGTTGAGGTTGGCGCCCTGCAACTGGGCCTTTTCCAGATTGGCCAGGTCGAGCCTGGCATGGCGCAGGTCGGCGCCCTTCAGGTTGGCGCCGGCCAGGTTCATCTTGCTCATGTCCTGGTTGTTCAGGTCGGCACCGGCGAGATTGGCATTCGGGCACTGGCTTTCCGGCTGGATCACGCAGCCATTGATCACCAGCGGCTGGTCGTCGCCATCATCGGCGATCACGGCAAAGGCGGGGGTAATGGCGAGGGTCAGGAGTAGCGGGAGGTATTTCATGGATAGCTCCGTCATTAAGCTTGGGCACAAAACCCTGTGGGAGCTGGCAAGCCAGCTCCCACAGGGGCCAAGGGGGCTGTGATGCCCCTTTGGCCACGTTCAGATCAACGCTGCGCAGTCTTGGTATCCCAGCTTGGGATCTTGAATACCCAGAACGAACCGCCCTGTGCCACTGGCTTGGTCAGCTCGGCCATGTCGCCGCCCCACAGGGGCACCGCGCCGCCGTAGCCGACGGTCACGCCGATGTACTGCTCGCCATCCTGTTCCCAGGTGATGGGCGGGGAGACGATGCCGCTGCCGGTCTGGAATTTCCACAGTTCCTCGCCGGTCCTGGCGTTGAAGGCCTTGAAGTAGCCGTCGCCGGTACCGGTGAAGACCAGGTTGCCCTTGGTCGCCAGCACACCGGCCCACAGCGGCAGGCGTTCCTTGTGTTCCCAGACCATCTTGCCGGTGGTCGGGTCCATGGCCCGCAGCGAGCCTACGTGATCCTCGTACATGCGTTTGATGCGGAAGCCCATGCCCAGGTAGGCGGAGCCTTTCTTGTAGTTGACTTCCTCGGTCCAGTATTCCTCTTTCCACTGGTTGGAAGGCACGTAGAACAGGCCGGTGTCCTGGCTGTAGGCCATCGGGTTCCAGTTCTTGCCACCCAGGAACGGCGGCGAGACTTCCACCGGCTTGCCCTTGGTTTCGCCCGGAGCAGGCTTGGGCGGACGCTGGCCTTCGTTCTCCACCGGACGCCCGGTCTTGAGGTCGATATGGCTGGCCCAGGTGATGTTGTCGGCGAACGGGAAGGCGTTCTTCAGCTTGCCGTTGGTGCGGTCCACCACATAGAAGAAGCCGTTGCGGTCGGCGTGGGCGGTGGCCTTGTACTGCTTGCCGTCCTTGTCCTTGTAGTCGAACAGCACCAGTTCGTTGTTGCCGGAGAAGTCCCAGGCATCGTTCGGGGTGTGCTGGTAGAACCACTTGACCTCGCCGGTGCTCGGATCGACGCCGACCTGGCCGGAGGTATAGAGGCTGTCGTAGTCGTGCGGGTTGCCGTCTTTCGAGGTGCGCGCCCAGGTGTTCCATGGGCCCGGGTTACCGGCACCGACGATGATGGTGTTGGTTTCGGCATCGAAGCTAGCGCTTTGCCATGGGGCGCCGCCGCCGTGGCTCCAGGCTTCGACCTTGCCGGTCTCGGTGGTTGGATCATCCGGCCAGGACGGCGCCTTGACGTCGCCGGTCGGCGTGCTGTCCTTGCCGTTCAGACGGCCCATGTGGCCTTCCACGAACGGACGCATCCACACCTCTTCGCCGGTTTCCGGGTCGCGGGCATAGAGCTGGCCGACCACGCCGAATTCGTCGCCGGAGCTGCCGTGGATCAGCAGCACCTTACCGGTCTTCTGGTCCTTGATCAGGGTCGGGGCGCCGGTCATGGTGTAGCCGGCGGAGTGATCGCCGAACTTCTTGTTCCACACCACCTTGCCGGTGTCCTTGTTCAGGGCGATGACCCGGGCGTCGAGGGTGCCGAAGAAGATCTTGTCGCCGAAGATCGCCGCACCGCGGTTGACCACGTCGCAGCACGGGCGAATGTTGTCCGGCAGGCGGTGGTTGTAGGTCCACAGGCGCTTGCCGGTCTTGGCGTCGAGGGCGAACACCCGCGAATAGGAACCGGTGACGTAGACCACGCCGTCGTTGACGATCGCTTGCGACTCCTGTCCACGCTGCTTCTCGTCGCCGAACGAGAACGACCAGGCCGGGGTCAGCTTGAACACGTTCTTGTCGTTGACCGCTGCCAGCGGGCTCCAGCGCTGGGCGTTGGTGCCCATGCCGTATTGCAGCACGTTGTTGGTGGTCTTGTGGTCGTCGGCGATGTCTTCCCAGGTCACCGGCTTGGCATGGGCAGGCGCCATGGCCAGGGTGCCGACCAGCAGCACGGCCTGCACGGCGAGGGACAAGGGGGCCAGCGAGAGGCGAGAGTGTGCGGCGGGTAACGATCTTATTGTCATCTTGGTGTTTCCCAATGGAGGTTTTGGCCTGCATAGACTGGAACGCCAGGGCCACCCCGGATACGGAAAAACTCCCGCCCTTGCCGGGAAAACTTCCCGGTCCGGACATGACTTGGCATTGCCCCACAAGCCCTACTACCAACGGACTAGGACGCGACCACCAAAGCAGCATGGGGACGCCTGCGGACGCTTCCTAAGATGGCTGGCAGAACCTTTCGCCAGAGAGGTTTTCGCGTGCAAATCGTGCAACCTGAAGTAGTCGAGGGCAAAACAATGACAACAGTTAAGAACGCCTGCCTGAGTGCCGTTTTCCTGGCCGGCCTGGTGAGTGCAGGGGCGGTCATGGCCCACGGCAACGTAGTGCCGACGGCGGTCAATACCGGCAACCTGGAAAAGCTCGGCGAAGAGTGGCGTACCGAGAACCCTTACCGTAACAGCCCGCAGCATGACGAGGCGGTCGCCATCGGTGCCTCGGCCTACAACCAGAACTGTGCGGCCTGCCACGGCCTGGAAGCCAAGTCCGGCGGCATCGCCCCCGACCTGCGCATGCTCGACGAAGGCGCCGCCGGGGACGAGTGGTTCGTCGAGCGGGTGCGCAACGGTTCGGTACGCGACGGCCGCGTCTACATGCCGAAGATGGCCGACTACCTGAGCCAGGAAGCGCTCTGGGCCGTGCGCACCTACCTGGACAGCGTGCACGTCACGGAGTGATGCCATGACCCGGGTGCCGTTGCTGCTGCTGGCGTTATGCCTGGGTGCCCCGGCCCATGCCCTGGATCCGGGGCCTGACCCGGTGCCCTCGGTGATGTGGGAGTTCTACCGCAAGCAATGGATTGGCGACGAGCCGTACCGCTTCGATCAGCGGGTCAAGGTCGTCGCACCGCCGTTCGCCGAGGACGCCCGGCAGGTACCGCTGCAAGTGGATGCCCGGGACGTGCCAGGCCGGGTCAGGCGCATGCTGGTCTGGGCCGAGCTTAACCCGCTGCCCAGAATCGTTGATTTTGCTCCGGGCCCGGACGTGCTGCCCTGGCTGGCGGTGCGGATCCGCATCGAGCAGGCCACGCCGCTGCGTGCCGCCGTGCAGACCGAGGATGGCGTCTGGCACGTCGGCTCGACCCTGATCGACGCTGCCGGTGGCGGCTGCACCGCGCCCAGCGTCGTACGCAGCCAGCCGGGCTGGGAAGAACGGCTCGGCCAGGTGCTCGGTGGGCGCTATCCGCGCGAAGACTTCAGCCGCCTGCGCCTGTCGGTTGCGCACCCCATGGATAACGGCCTGATGGCCGGGATCCCGGAATTCTTCATCGAGCACGCCGAACTGTTCGATGCCGCTGGCCGGTCCCTGGCGACCCTCGAACTGTGGCCGGCCGTGAGCGAAAACCCCAGCCTGTCGTTCGACCTGCGCCGCCCGGGCCCGGTACGCCTGAGCCTGCGCGACAACAACGGCAATGCCTTCGACGCCGCCATCGAATGAGGTCCTGGATGCGAGCCTTGCTGTGCCTGTTGAGCCTTGTCAGCCTGCCGAGCCTGGCCGACCTGGATTACCGTCTCGAACCGCGCCGGATCGCCGACGACACCTGGGTGCTGGAGGGCAGCACCGAGAATTTTTCCCGCGACAATGGCGGCAATATCGTCAATACCGGGTTCATCGTCAGCGAGGCCGGGGTGGTGGTGATCGACAGCGGCCCTTCGCTGCGCTACGGCCAGGCCCTGCGCTCGGCCATCGGCAAGGTCACCGACAAGCCGGTGGTGCAGGTGCTGATCACCCATCACCACCCTGACCACGCCCTGGGCAACCAGGCCTTCGCCGATGTGCCCATCGCCGCCCTGCCGGGCACCAACGCGCAGTTGGCGAAGGAGGGCGACGGCCTGGCGGAAAACATGTACCGCATGGTCGGCGACTGGATGCGCGGGACCCAGGTGCGGGTGCCGGAACAGGCGCTGGAGCCGGGGGTGAAACGCTTTGGTTCCCACCCACTGCGCTTGCTGGCATTTACCGGCCATAGCGGTGCCGATCTGGCAGTGCTGGATGAGAAGACCGGGGTGCTGTTTACCGGCGATCTTGTGTTCTACCAGCGTGCGCTGACCACACCGCACAGCCCGGGGTTGCTGCAGTGGATGGAGGATCTCCAGCAGTTGCAGGGGCTGCCCTGGACGCTGCTGGTACCGGGACATGGCCCGGTCAGCCAGGATCGCCGGCCGTTCGAGCAGATGATGGATTACCTTGGTTGGCTGGACGATCTGCTGCGCGACAGTGCGGCCAACGGCCTGGAGATGAACGAAGTGATCGCCACGCCGATTCCCGAACGGTTCGCGGCGGTGAAATTGAGCAAGTATGAGTTGATCCGAAGCGTGAGCCATCTGTATCCGCGCTATGAGCAGGCGGCCATGGCCAGGGTCGAGCAGTAGGCTGTTCTTGCTGGCCTCATCGCTGGCAAGCCAGCTCCCACAGTGTCCGCGGCGCTCCCGGGATTTGCTCCATACCTGTGGGAAATGAAACAGGCAAATCACAGGTTCAGCGGTGCATGCGATACCTGTGGGAGCTGGCTTGCCAGCGATGAGGCCCGGGAGGGCAAAGGCAAATCTGGATCATTTCACCTGCTCGACTACCTCACGCACCATCTCCAGCACCACCTGGATCGCCGGATCCCGAGCACTGTCCGCCCGCCAGCCCAGTTCCACGGAGTAACGCGGCAAATCGATCGGGCAGGGCAGGCAGACCAACCCGGACAACCGCGCAAGGGCCTGCGCCGCGTGGGTCGGCAGCGTGGCAATGCAATCGCTGCCGTACAACAAGGCCGGCAATGCCGCGAAATGCGTGGTCGACGCCTCGACCCGCCGGTTCTGCCCAAGTGCCGCCAGCGCCTCGTCCACCACCCCGACATAGCCCCCGGACGACACCAGCACATGCCCGCGCCGAAGAAAGTCCTCCAGCCCCAGTTCTCCCGGCAGCGCACTGAGGCAGCTGTAGCCACCGCTCCCCAGCACCTGCCGTCCCAGCACCCGTGAAGCGATGGCCCCGGCGGTCAGCGCCAGGTCGATCTGCCGCCCCATCAACGCATCCGCGGCGAGCATGCTGTGGGTCTGCTTGAACAGCAGGCGCAGGCCAGGCGCCCGCTGCTTCGCCAGGTCGATCAGCGCCCGGCCGATGGCCAGCTCGTGGTCGTCCGATAGCCCCAGGGACACGGTCCGGCCATGGAAGGCGGCCCCGGCACCACTGACCAGCAACAGGCTCTGCCGGCATTTCTCCAACGCTGCGCCGATGATCGGACGCAGTTCCTCGCTTTTCGCAGTGGGCCGCAAACCGCGTCCGGTACGCTCGAACAGATGATCGCCATACACCAGGCGCAGGCGGGCGAGGGCGGCACTCACGGCCGACTGGGTGATGCCCAGGCGAATAGATGCACGGCCTGCGCCGCCTTCCTCGTACAGGGCTTCGAAGACTTTCAGCAGGTTGAGGTCCAGCGAACAGATATTGATTTGATTCATATCAGATGGCGTGTGTGCTGAATTGATTGATAACGCGGTACTGGCGACTATGCCTCAATCTACCCACCACAAGCGAGACAGACCCATGCCAACTTCCATCGTTGCCGCTTTGCAGATCGGCTCGCGCCCCGAGGGCAAGACCGCCACCCTGGAGGCGATCCTGGCCTACGAGGAGCGCATCAAGGCGTCCGGTGTCGGCCTCGTGGTCATGCCGGAGGCGCTGCTGGGCGGCTATCCGAAAGGCGAGATCTTCGGCACCTACCTGGGCTATCGCCTGCCCGAAGGTCGCGAGGCTTTCCAGCGCTACTACGAAAACGCCATCGACGTCCCCGGCGCCGAAACCGACGAGCTGGCCGGCCTGGCCCAGCGCACCGGTGCACACTTGGTGATCGGTGTGATCGAGCGATCCGGCAACACGCTGTTCTGCACTGCGCTGTTCTTCTCTCCGGAGGGCGGACTGGTCAGCAAGCATCGCAAACTGATGCCGACCGGTACCGAACGCCTGATCTGGGGCCAGGGCGACGGTTCGACCCTGCCGGTGCTGGATACGCCGGTGGGCAAGGTTGGCGCGGCGATCTGCTGGGAAAACCATATGCCGCTGCTGCGCACGGCGATGTACGCCAAGGGCGTGCAGGTCTGGTGCGCACCGACCGTGGACGAGCGCGATGTCTGGCAGGCGTCGATGCGTCACATTGCCCACGAGGGTCGCCTGTTCGTGGTCAGTGCCTGCCAGGTCCAGCCGTCGCCGAATACCTTGGGTATCGAGGTGCCGCATTGGGACGGTGATCGCCCGTTGATCCAGGGCAACAGCGTGATCGTCGGGCCGCTGGGCGACGTGCTGGCAGGGCCGCTACGTGGCGAGGAAGGACTGTTGACCGCACGGATCGACCTGGAGGAGCTGGTGCGGGCACGTTATGACTTCGATGTGGTCGGGCATTACTCGCGGCCGGATGTGTTTTCGCTGGTGGTGGATGAGCGGGTCAAGACCACGGTGGAGTTCCGGCGCCAGTGACGCCTGGCTCATTGCCGCGTATCGATACTGACCACCACCGACATCCCCGGACGCAGATGTTGTGCTTCCGGCTGATCCTCATCCACGGTGATCCGCACCGGAATGCGCTGGGCGATCTTGACGAAGTTGCCGGTCGCATTGTCGGCCTGCAGCAGGGCGAATTCCGAGCCGGTGGCCGGGGCGATCTGCTGCACATGGCCGTGCAGCTTGAGGTGGTTCAGGGCATCGACGGTGAAGCTTGCCGGCTGGCCGATGCGCATGTTGGCCATCTGGGTTTCCTTGAGGTTGGCGATGACCCATTTGACCTCCGGCACCAGCGCCATCAACTGTGCGCCGGAATTGACGTAGGCGCCGAGGCGCGTGCCGATCTGCCCGAGCTGCCCATCGCGGGGCGCGGTGACCCGGGTGTTGTCCAGGTCGATGCGCGCCAGTTCCAGCGCAGCCTTGGCGTTTGCCACGGCTGCTTCCAGGGCTGCGCGGTTGACGATCACCGTCTCGCGGTCCTGGCGGGCGATTTCCAGGGCGGCCCGGGCCTGGGCCAGGCTGGCGACGGCGGCGGCATGGCTGGCGCGGCTGAGGTCCAGCTCGCGGCGCGACACCGAGCCGTCGCGGGCCAGTTCTTCGTTGCGGCGCAGGTCGGCCTGGTTGCGCGCGGCCTGGGCCGCAGCGTCGTCGATGGCCGCCTGGCGCTGGGCGATCACCGCTTCGGCGCTGTTGCGTTGCTGCAGGTTGTTGGCCAGCGCCGCCTGCTGCTGTTGCAACTGGGCCTTGGCCTGGGCCAGGCGCTGGGTGTAGATGCGGTCGTCGAGACGTACCAGCAGCTCGCCAGCCTTGACGAACTGGAAGTCGTGCACCGGCACTTCGACGACGTACCCCGCCAGTTGTGGACCGATGATGGTCACCTGGCCTCGCACCAAGGCGTTTTCCGTGCTCTCGATGGTGCTGCCGAAGGGTGGCAGGCGCCAGGCATACAGCACGACGAGAATCCCGACGATGGCCACGGCGGCGAAACTCAAGGTCGAGAGCAGGCGTACCCTGCGCGAGCGCTGCGGGCTGCCCGGTTCGCTGGGCGGAGCGAGGCCTTCCGGGGTTTCGGCGATGGCGGTGGTGGTGGTCGAGGGGGTTTCCTGGGTCATCGGCTCGGTGCGTCGCTTGAGGGGGTGGGGACCGCTGCCTGGCGCGCGAGATAGCGCAAGCGCAGGCTGCGGATGAAGATCCAGATCATGGTCAGCACGGCGATCGTGCCGATCAGCATGAATACATCGTTATAGGCCAGGATATTGGCCTCGCGGGTTGCGGCGCTGGCCAGCAGGCGCACGCCGGCCTCGTTGCGCAGGGCCGGATCGGCAATCACTCCCGCATAGCCGGCGCCACCACTCTGGATCCTGGCGTTGACCAGGGGTTCCAGGTAACCGAGGTTTTCCACCAGGTGACTGGAGTGGAATTTCTCCCGCACCGTCTGGAAGGTACCGAGCAGCGCCGAGCCGAGCAGGCCGCCGAGGTTGTTGCAGATACCGAACATCACCGAAAAGCTCACCAGGTTGCGCGGGTTGGCGCGTACATGGCCGATGCCCAGAGCCATGCTCGGGCCGAGGAAGAAGGTGCTGCCGAAGGCCAGCAGGAACTGGCTGAAGTACATCTGTGCCGGGCGGGTCAGGTTGCTCGACGAGCTGTCCATGAAGGCACCGGTTGCCATCGCCGCCAGGGAGACGAACAGCGGCAGCACCAGGTGCTGCGGGGTGATGGTCAAGGCACTGGTAGCCAGCCCCGTCGCCGCGCCGAGCAACATGATCCAGTACAACTGGCGCATCTGCTCGCTGCCCATGTTCAGTGCTTGCAGGAAACCCACCGCCCCGGTGGACTGCTCCGAGGTCACCATGCGGATCAGCACCACGCACAGGGCCAGGCGCACGATGGCGCCGCTGCCCAGCCAGCGGGTCATCAGCAGCGGGTTGCTGCGGTTGTGCTCGATGGCGAGGCCGCTGCACACCAAGGCGATGGACGAGGCCAGGGCCACGCCGATCCAGGGCGCGTCCAGCCACCAGTCGATGCGGCCGAGGGAGAGTACTGCGCAAAGCAGCGCGGTGCCGCTGGCCATCAGCGAAAAGGTCAGGAAGTCCAGGGGCTCGAAGGTCTTGAAGCGGTCGCCGGGAGGGAGCTTGAGCATCAGCACGCAACCCAGTGCGGCCAGGGCCAGCCCCAGTTCGAACAGGTACAGGCCGCGCCATTCGGCGATCTGCAGCAGGTCTTCGGAAAACACCCGGGCCAGCGGTACGGCCAGTTGCGAGGCGCCAAGCCCGAGCACCATGGCCTTCAGGCGCCACTGCGCCGGGAACGCCTGGATCATGTAGTACAGGCCCAGCGAGCTGAGGGCCGCGCCGACCATGCCATGGGCGGCGCGCACGGCGATGGCCGAGTTGAGGTCGTTGACGAACAGATGGGCGAAGGTCACCAGGGCATAGAGCACCAGGAACACTTCGGTAAAGGCGCGCAAGCCGAATTCCTGGCGGAACTTGACCAGCAGCAGGTTCATCGACACGTTGGTCATCACGAACGCAGCGGGCAGCCAGGCCATCTCGGCACTGGTCGCGCCCAATGCGCCCTGGAGAAACGGCAGGTTGGCGGTGACCAGTGCGTTGCCCAGGCCGCCGGTGATCGCCACCAGCAGGCCCACCGCAGCAAAGGCCATGCGCTTGGCCGGGGCATGCAACGGCGTCGACGGCGAGCCGGGCAATGCGGGTTTTTCGTGGGGGAGCCACTGGCGGGGGGCGTATTTGTCCATTAAGCAGGGCCATGAGCATTTAGGAAAACTTTACGCGAGGTGCAATGGGAAGAGAATCATCAGGGACCCTACTGGCCTCATCGCCGGCAACGCCGGCTCCCACAAGGTTCTGCGGTGTTCGCCATCCCTGTGGGAGCCGGCGTTGCCGGCGATGAGGGCCTGCGAGTCCCCACGGAGCTTCCTGCTTGCATATTCCTCCAGGCTCATTGCCCGATCCCCGCCGGTTAATCTTCCTTCACTTGAATCCCCGGGCATCCCGAGTAGATTGGAAACCTCGCCCCCGGAGGATTCCGCCCTTGAAACCCGAGCATGCCCATTCGCCCCAGGCCCGGCAGGGACGCTTTCACAACCTGACGCCACGACCGGCCGACGCGCCGGCGCCGGACGCCAGGGTGCTGTGGAACCTGCTGTTCAACAAACCGCGCTTCACCGTGCCGCGGGTGGCATTGCCCGTGCAGCGCCTGACCCGGCAGGACCTGGAACAGGCCGCCGACGGCAGCCTGTACCGCCTGGGGCATTCGACCCTGCTGTTCAGGCTCGAAGGCAACTGGTGGCTGACCGATCCGGTGTTTTCCCGGCGGGCTTCGCCGTTCGCCTTCGCCGGACCCAAGCGCTTTCACGAACCGCCGATCAGCCTCGCCGAGCTGCCGCCGATCCGTGGGGTGATCCTCTCCCATGATCATTACGACCATCTCGACCGCGCCACCATCAAGGTCCTTGCACCCAAGGTGGAGGTGTTCGTCACGCCGTTGGGCGTCGGCGACCGCCTGCTGGCCTGGGGTGTGCCGGCGCACAAGGTGCACCAGTTCGACTGGTGGCAAGGCATCGACGCCGGCGGCCTGCGCCTGACCGCCACGCCGGCGCAGCATTTTTCCGGTCGCGGCCTGCGTGATGGCAACCGCACCCTGTGGTGTTCCTGGGTGATCGAAGCGCCCGGGTTCAAGCTGTTTTTCAGCGGCGACACTGGCTACTTCGACGGCTTCGGCGAGATCGGCCGACGTTTCGGCCCGTTCGACCTGACCCTGATGGAAACCGGCGCCTGGAACGAACACTGGCCCTACGTGCACATGCACCCTCGGCAGACGGTACAGGCCCATGTCGACCTGGGCGGTCGCTGGCTGCTGCCGATCCATAACGGCACCTTCGACCTGGCCATGCACGCCTGGTACGAACCTTTCGAAACCGTGCTGGAGCACGCGGCGCAGCAGGGCGTCAGCGTTGCGACGCCGGGCATGGGCGAGCGCTTCGACCTGTGCGCACCGCAGGCCGGCAAGCGCTGGTGGCGCGAAGCGGTGGCCGAGGAAAAACGCGCCGAAGCCGGGGCGGGCCCGCGGCGTTGCTGCCTGCACGGGGAGCGCTGACTGCCAAGACTTTCACGTTCAACGTGCAATAGAATGCGCGCCTGGCGAGCACATGACGCCCGCCAGCGATTGAACGCCTCTTCAGGTCCGAAGGGGCGTCACGCTTTCTGCTGAACTGAAAATAGGCCAGACATGCCAAGCGTTTCTCCAGAAGTACAAGCCAGGGAATGGCATTCCATGGTCGCGCAGTTCCCCGACGCGCTGACACACGCCTTGAAAGGGCTGGTCGAGACTCACAAGGTCACCCTCGCCGCACGTTTCTACGAACAGATGCTGGCCGACCCCAACGCCTCGCTGATCCTCTCCCATGAAGACGTCAAGAGCCGCCTGGGCAGCTCGATGCAGGCCTGGTTGGTGAAGGTCTATTCGGCCCGCGCCGGTGATGACTTCCTGCCGCTGGTGGCGTTGCAGAAGCAGGTGGGCGAGGTGCATGCACGAATCGACGTGCCGCTGCACCTGGTGCTCGGCGGTGCGCGCTATCTGAAAAAGCAGCTGTACCAACTGATTGCCGAGCAAGGCTGGGCCGCGCAGGAGCATGCGCAAATCCTGCGCCTGGCCAGCGAGACGATGGACCTGGCCATGGAAATCATGAGCCACGCCTACAGCCGCTCCCATGACCGCAATTCGCGCAACGAGGAAGGCTACCGGCTGTTCTCGGTATTGCAGAACATCACCACCGAGCGCGAGCGCCAGCGCGGCGCCTTGCTCGACTGGGAAAACAGCCTGATGTTCGACCTGGCGATGGGGGCCAGCGGGGCCAACCTGCCGCGCCTGGCCGCTGCGGATTTCGGTCTGTGGTTCCGCCACAAGGGCGCCTATGCGTTCCAGAACACCCGGGAAAGCGAGCAGATCCTGGCGATCATCCGTCATGTGGACGACGAACTGCTTCCGCGTTTCCTGGCTGCCGCGGGCGACGAAGCGGCGCGCATGAGCCTGCTGCGGGAAATCCGTGACCGGACCAAGAGCCTGATGTTCAACCTCGATAGCCTGTTCAACAGTGCCAACGAGCTGGAAAGTGGCCGCGACGTGCTCACCCGCATGCTTAACCGCAAGTTCCTCCCGGTGGTGATCGGCAACGAAATCGCCATCGCGCAAAAGACCGGCCAGCGTTTTTCGGTGCTGTCGGTGGATATCGATCACTTCAAGGCGATCAACGACCGCTTCGGCCACGACGCCGGCGACCTGGTCCTGCAGCAGGCCGCGGAGATCCTCAGCAGCCACAGCCGCGCCGGGGACTACGTGTTCCGCATGGGCGGCGAGGAATTCCTGATGATCCTGGTCGACATCAACAACGCCAACGCGCTGAAGGTCGCGGAAAAGCTGCGGCACAAGATCGGCGCGGAAACCTTCAACCTGACCGAGGGCCGCAAGCACCGGCTCACCGTGAGTATTGGCGTAGCGACCTACAGTGGGCACCCGGATTATCAGCATCTGTTGCGCCAGGCCGACCAGGCCATGTACCAGGCCAAGCAGGGCGGGCGGGACCGGGTGGTGTCCTACGACACCCTGGACGGCTGATTCAGAAGAAACTGCGCTGTGCCTTGAAGGTGATGGTGCTGTCGCAATAGGTGTTGATGCCCGAGTAGGCCTCGCAGCCACCACCGCTGAGGTCCGAACTGCTGTAGATCAGGTCAAGGTCCATGCCCAACCAGGGCCTTGAAAGCTGCAGCGACCAGTCGCTGAAACTCTGCACCTGGCTGCCATCGCCGATGGTGAAGGGTGTGCCCAACTGATGATGGGCGAGCTTGAGGGTGATTCCGGCATCCAGCAGCGGCACCCGGCCGAGATCGGCGAACAGGGTGCCGGTGCGGTTGTCGGGGTTGTTGCGCAGCGCGCCACCGAGGCGACTGCCGAAGATCGCCAGGCCGCCATACAGCGCGTAGCTGTCGTTGCCGGAGACGTTGGGCAGGCTGTAGTGGATCAGGCCGACCTCGTAGCCAAGGCTGTCGTTGAAGCGTTGCCGGGTGCCCAGGTAGCTGTCCAGGCGCAAGGTGGTGTTTTCCGACAGGCCCATGCTCGGCGCGTACTGGCCGAAGTACCAGCCGCTGGCGTGGCTGACGTCCAGTCCGCCATGGAAGGCGCCCAGGGGACCGGGCGATATCAGCCCCTGGGCCATGCTGCGGGAACTGGTGGTTCCCAGGCGAAAGTCGAAATCACCCAGCTGGCGCTGGATCTGCTGGGCCTGTGCGATCTGGCTGAAGGCCGTGGCGGCCAGCAGGAGTAAAAGCGGCCTGGTCATGGTCACTGCCCTGGAAAGCTTGTACTAGAGCCCCAGAGCTTACCGCCAGCGGGCGCGGGTTTAAACCCTGCTGGCCTTGCAATGCCAGCCTCCCGTAGAACAGCAGTGCGCTCGCCCAGCTCGCCAGCCAGACCACGATCCCCGCCCAGAAGGTATGCGACATATAGTGCCAGCCCTGCAGTACCCGGGTGGTGCCGTAGAGCGTGCCGATCAGCAGGATCGCCACCAACAGCTTGCGCGCATGGGGCCAGCGATGGCGCAGGACGACGAAGTACAGCGCCAGCAGCGTGAAACCGCTGGAGGCATGGCCGCCCGGCCAGCAGCGGCCGGGGCCGGCCTTGTCGAATATCGAGAAGTTGCTGAACCACTCCAGGTGCGGTTGATCGCCGCCATACAGGGTGGTTTCCACCGGGCAATACACGCCCGTATGGCTTTTCAGGTAATGGATGAGCGTGGTGCTCAGGGCGAAGGCCGTAACCACGTACAGCAGGTCGCGCCGATACTGCGCGGTAAACCGCAGCAGTGGAGCGATCCGCGCCTTGTCCAGCAGGCTGACTGCGCGTTGATGCCTGGCCAGCAGGGGCCATGAGAAAGACAGCAAGGTGCCCACGACAGCCGCCTCGCCGGTCCAGTCCGGAAGGATCCGCGGCCACTTGTGCGTGAGTTTTTCGAACAGTTGGCTGTGCTGCAGGATGTACTGCTGGGTGGCCGGGTCATAGAACAGGTCGTTGATCAGGCGATCCAGGCGGGTCAGGTCGAACAGCAGGAAGGTCGCGGCCGCCAGCAGCAGCGGCACGCCCAGGTTGACCAGATAGAAATCCTTTCGCGAAGCAGTCCGCATGCTTATTTCCCCGCGCTGGCGACGACTTTGCGCCATTCGTTGGCATTCATCTGGCCGAGGATCCGCGCCTTGCCGTCATTGTTCATCGACACGAACAGGGCGCTGGCATATTCGCTGGAGCGCTCGCCACCGGGCACCTTGAGCTGGCGCTCGACGTGGTCGATGCAGCCACTGTGGGTGACCAGTACCAGATTCACGCCGGGCCGTTTGCCTTGCAGGGCCGCATGGGTGAAATCGCGATCGCATTCACCGATCCAGTCACGGCTGGCGACCTCCTTGCCGAAGATGAAGTGAGCCGTCTGCCGGGTGCGGTACTCGGGGCTGCTCAGCACTTCGGCGTCGCCCAGGCCAAGGCGCTGCAAGCCGTTGCCCACTTCGATCGCCGCCTGGCTGCCTTCTACGGTGATGCCGGTGGGGTCGCTCAGGCAGGGGTTGTCGGAACGGTCGCAGCGTTCGGCATGACGGATCAGCACGATCACCTTGCCCTTGGCCCATTCTGCATAAATCCCGCTATCGAGCATCTGCTGCTCACTACCCAGGCTCATGACATGTGTCCTCGTGGAAAGCCACGCGGCTGACGCGGCCAGAAGCAGAAGGGCGCACAGGCCCGGGACCAGCAGTTTTTTCGAAATCGGAAGACGTCGCTTGGGACGGGAAGGAAGAGCGGGATTATCGAAAACGCCTTGCAGCATGACTGTCACTCCGGGACAAGCACTACGGGAATGACGGCAATTTAGGCAACGGCGTGTTCGGGGCGGGTGAAGGAGATGTCAAAAAAGAGTTGTAACCAAGGTTTTCGGTTGTCCGTGGTGCACTCGATAGCGGTGGGGATATTGCCCGCGATGAGGCCCCGCAGCGCCCTACAGAACCTGCAGCATCCCCTCGACCCGCTGCCGTTCCCACTGGCTCATGAACTCCACGGGATTGGTCCCGTAGGGATGTCCGGCATCGAAGATATAGGCGGAGCCTTCAGGGTTGTAGCAGCGCTCGCAATGCCCCAGGGCATCGCCATCGTTGTAAAGGGTGAAGACCCAGCCATCCACTTCGACCGTCAGCAGTCCATTGCGGACTTCGCTCCAGCCGTGTTCGCCGATTCGCCGCATGGGGCGGATGCCCTGGGCGATGTCGCGGAGAATCTGGTAGGCCTCACGGGGTGTCAGTGCTGGGGTATTCAAGATTGGCGGGTATCTGGCGGAATTCGCGGGTGAGGGTACAGCAGCGGCCGACGGAATTCATCCGCCAGCCGCACGAATCAGCCGAAAGGCTAACTATTTGAAATCCCACTGCATCTGCGTGGCAATGCTGACCCCGCTGGAGGAGCGCACGCAGACATCCAGGTAGTCGGTGAACCGCGGGGGCAGGGCAATTCCTTCTTCGAGCAGGCGGCTGTTGTCGAACAGGTAGTTGAGGTCGGCGAAGCCGCTGTACAGGCGCAGCGCGCGCAGGACCAGGCGCGGGTTGGCCGGACCGATGCGGGCTGCGAAGTCGCCGGCCAGTTCCTTGAGGTCGTCCACGCCGATCTTGCGATAGCGCGCGCCCACGGGGCTGGCGCCATTGGCCGAGGCAAAGGCTTCGTCGATCTCGGCGAAGCTGCAGGCAGCATGATGACCGGCGGAAACGTGGTAGAGGTTATGCCGCAGTTGCGGCTTCAGGGCCAGGCCGATCAGGGCTTCGGCACAGTAGTCCACCGGAATCACATCGATCTGCTCATCCAGCCCGCAGGTAAAGCTCTCAAGGGCGAAGCCCATGCGGAACACCCAGAAGATACTGCCCGATGCCTGGCAACCGAGGGTGCGATGGCCAACGACGATGGACGGGCGTGCCACTACCAATGGCAGGCCTGGCAGATCCACGCTCATGCGCCTTTCGATCTCGGCCTTGGAGGCGGTGTAGTCCACCAATTGCTCGGCGCCGTCGGGAAAACTCCACGATTCGCTGATGGGCGAAGCCTGTTGCGGGCCGCAGCACATGGCCGTACCGACATGCAGGAAGCGCTTGAGGCGCTTGGAGCGGCTCATCACTTCGGCAAAGGCGAAGGTGCCTTCGACATTGACCGGCCAGATGCTCGGGTTCTTCGAGAAGGAGGCTACCGCAGCGCAATTGATGACCCGCTCGATCTGCATCAGGCGCGGGGTTTCCCGGGGCAGCCAGGCAGTGTCGAGAAAGTCGCCGCAGATGATCTGCTCGGCGTGCAGGAACTGCAGGGCACATTCGCCGGCACCATGCTGGCGCAGAGTGTCGCGCAGGCGTTCAAGGCCTTGGTCGCGGGTGTCGGCACGCACCAGGAACGACAGGTTGGCACCATGGCCCTCGGCGAGCAATTGCGCGGTCACCGCACCGCCGAGAAAACCGGTGGCGCCGGTCAGGAGAATGCGTTCTTCGATAGCAATAGGAGCGGCTTGCATGGTCTCAGGTGTCCTGCAAAGAGTGGGTTACCCATGTTTCAAGGCCTCATGCCGGAACTTCTGGATTAACCTGGGTTTTTGGTGTCTACACGTTTTCAGGCGGCACGCGGTCGCTGTCCGCGCGGATGTTCATGCGCGCGGACTCGGGCTGTAAGCCTTGCGGTATAGGCCTTGCAGCTCGATGGCAAGGCTGTGCCATGATCTCCGGGGACATCGAAGTTGGCAATTAAACAGAAGGGCAAAGCGGGTGAAATAAAGTTAATCAGGCCAGGGCAAAGTTGTACGCGACGGGAATTATTAAATTAATCTCATGTTGCAGATCGTCACTGAATGACAATAAGAGATTCCGCATGAAGCGTTGTGTTTACCTGTTCGCTGTCCTGTTGACAGTTGCCCATGTGGCGGGCGCCGCTGACCTGCGTAGATTCGACCTGCCCGATGAGGCAGGGGCGCTGCATTACTATGCTTCGCGACCCGTCGGTGAGCGCAGTGTCCAGGCGGCGCTGGTGGTGCTCCATGGGCATCCGCGGGACGCCAGCCGCAGTTTCGCCGCCGGTCTGCAGGCGGCACGGATGGCCGGGCGGCTGGCGGATACCCTGGTGGTGGCGCCCTTGTACCAGGTGGAGGATGCGCGCCATTGCAGTTCGCCGGGCGAGCCTGCGGCGCAGCCCGGAGACGCACGCTGGACCTGTGGCAGCTGGCTGGCCGGAGAGCCATCGCTGGGAGCGCATCCGATCAGCGCCTTCGCTGCGCTGGATGCCCTGGTCATCGAGTTGGTCCGGCAATATCCCGGCTTGCGCAACGTCACCCTGGCCGGGTTCTCCGCCGGGGCACAGATGCTGCAGCACAGCGTGGCCTTTGCTGCCGAGCCCCCGGTCGGGGTCGGATTGCGCTACGTGATCGCCGACCCGGGGAGCTGGCTGTACTTCGATCCGGTGCGGCCAGTGGCGCAGGGCAGCGGGTTTGTCATGGAACTGCCGGTACAGGCGTGTGACGGCTACAACGCCTGGAAATATGGCACCGATGCCTTGCCCGCCTGGCTGCCTGCCGATGCCGGGCAGGCCAGGGCGCGCTATGCCGCGGCGCGGGTGGATTACCTGGAAGGCGGCCTGGACAACAGCGCAGGGCAGGGCGCGTTCTATCCGGTGCTCGACAAATCCTGTGCTGCGATGCTCCAGGGGCCTTTCAGGTTGCAGCGGGGCCTGGGTTTCCTGGCCTATGAGCAGGCAGTGCTGAAGGTCCAGCGCCGGATGCTGGTAGTGCCGGGTTGTGGGCACCGGGTCGAGTGTGTCCTGCCGTCGGCCGAGGGGCGCTCCCTGTTGTTCGATTGACCTGGCGAATGCTCGGGCGCGCGCCGTGGAGTACGAATGTACTCCTCAGCGTTCAACCAGGTTCCACCCACCTTTCCCGTCCAGCAGCAGATGATGGCTATGGAACACCGCCAAGGTCGCCCGGTGCCCCACGCTGACCAGGATGCTGTCCTTCATCCGCTCGCGCATCAGTTCGTACAGCCCATGTTCCAGTCCTTCGTCCATCGCCGAGGTGGACTCGTCGAGGAACACGATCTTCGGTTGGTTCACCAGTACCCGGGCAAAGGCCAGGCGCTGTTGCTCGCCGATCGACAGGATCCGCCCCCAGTCACTGCTGACGTCCAGCTTGTCCGTCAGGTGCCCGAGATTGACCTCGCGCAGGGCCTGGACCAGACGCTCGTCATCGCCCGGCAGGCCCGGCGCCGGATAGGCCACCGCCGTGCGCAGCATCCCCAGCGGCAGGTATGGCCGCTGCGACAGGAACAGCGCCGACTCGCCACCCGGGCAACGTACCTCGCCCTCGGCATAGGGCCACAGTCCGGCAATGGCGCGCAGCAGGGTGGTCTTGCCGCAACCCGACGGCCCCTTGATCAGCAGCGATTGTCCGGGCGTCAGGCTCAGGTTGAAATCGCCCAGCAACGTCTGTCCATCCGGTCGTGACACTTGCATGCCACGGATATCCAGCACCTGCGCATCCGCGATGCGCTCGACCCGCGGCAATTCCCGGGCCTGCTGGTTGGCATCCATGAAGCCGGTCAGGCGATCGAGGGTCGCGCGGTACTGGGCGAAGGTGTCGTAGGAAGAACGGAAGAACGACAGCGAATCCTGCACCTGGCCGAAGGCCTGGGAGGTCTGCATCACATCCCCCAGCTTGATCGCACCGCTGAAGAAGCGTGGCGCCTGGAGAATGAAGGGAAATACCACCGCGACCTGGCTCACTGCCAGGTTGAAACCGTCGAATTTCAGGCTCCGGTACACCAGCGCCCAGACGTTGAGGATCAAGGCCGAGAAACGCCCGAGCAAGGTGTCCCGTTCGATTCGCCAGCCCTGGTAAAAGGCCACGTTCTCCGCGTACTCACGCAGGCGCATCAGCGCATAGCGGAAGTTCGCGGTGAGTTTTTCGTTGAGGAAGTTCAGGCGGATCAGCGGCTTGCCCAGCCGGAAGGCGATCCAGGTGGCGATCAGCACGTAGATGTATACGGCGAAGACCATGGCCCTGGGAATCTCCACCCCGGCCACCGTCAGTGGGGCCGACAGCCCCCAGAGAATCGCGGTGAAGGCCACCAGCGACACCAGCGCACTGACTGCGCCAAGGCACAGGGTCACGGAGCCGGTGACGAAGGCATTCACGTCCAGTTCGATACGCTGGTCCGGGTTGTCGACCGGGTTTTCCAGGAACTGTCCGCGGTAATAGGCATCGTCGGCCATCCAATCGCTGGTCAAGCGTTCGGTCAGCCAGGTGCGCCAGCGGATGCTGAAGGCCTGGGTCACGTAGTAGGTGAACAGGGCGCGCAGTACATGGATGGTCGCCAGCACCGCAAACACCCCGAGCAGGTACCAGAACGCCGCCTGGTCCAGGCCCTGGAGGGCACTGTAGAAACCGTTGTACCAGAAGGAAAACAGCACGTTCAGGCGAACCGCGAACAGGGTCAGCAACAGCAGCAGGGCAAACACAAGCAACGGCCGCCAACTGTGTTTCGGGTTCAGCCAGGGGCCGGCGATCTGCCAGAACTGCTGGCCCCAGCGGGTAAAGCGTACGGCCAGCCGCGCGCAGATGGCCAGGCTGAGCAGGGTGATCAGGGAGGTGAGGGCGAGCCAGCGCAGGCTCTCTTGCAGGGCTTGATGCCAGTCCATATCCATGGGCGGATTTCCGGGCGAGAAATGAGGTGAGCGTAGATGAGGAATGCCGTCGTCTGGGTGAAGGAATCTTTAATGGTTTTTTCCGGCGGCTTTGTGGCTTGCCAACGCGCCTCGACGTTGCATTATTTCGAGTGTTATAACGTAACGTTTACGCCGAGACCCCGACCTGCATCATGAGCCGAATCCTGATCCGCAATGCCAACGTCGTGAACGAAGGCAGCACATTCTGCGCCGACATCCTGGTCGCCCACGGCCGCATCGAAAAGATCGCCGGGATCATCGACCAGCAGTGCGCCACAGTGGAAATCGATGCCCGGGGCCAATGGCTGCTGCCCGGGATGATCGATGACCAGGTGCATTTCCGCGAACCCGGCGCGCCGCACAAGGGCAGCATTCACAGCGAGTCGCGGGCGGCGGTGGCCGGGGGTATCACCAGCTTCATGGATATGCCCAATACCCATCCGGCGACGTTGTCCCTGGAGGCCCTTGCGGACAAGAAACGGCGTGCGGCGCGCAGTTCGGTGGCCAATTTCGCCTTCCACTTCGGCGTCAGCAAGGACAACCTCGATGTGGTCGCCGCCCTCGATCCGCGCGAGGTGGCCGGGGTCAAGGTGTTCATGGGGGCGTCTACCGGCGACATGCTGGTGGATGACCCGAACGTGCTCGAGCGTCTGTTCGCCTGCGTTCCCACTATCCTCCTGGCCCACTGCGAACATACCCCGTCGATTCTCGCCAACGAGGCCGTTTTGCGCGAGTTGTACGGTGACGCCATCGGCCCACAACTGCACCCGGTGATCCGTGACGCCGAAGCCTGCTACCGCTCCTCGTCGCTGGCGGTGGAACTGGCCAGGCGTTTCGACACCCGTCTGCACGTCCTCCACCTTACCTCCGCGCGCGAGCTGGCGCTGTTCGAGCCCGGTCCGCTGGCGGGCAAGCGCATCACCGCCGAGGTCTGCGCGCACCATCTGCTGTTCGATGAGAGCGACTATGCAAGCCTTGGCAACCTGATCAAATGCAATCCGGCGATCAAGGCCCGCACCGATCGTGATGCCCTGCGCCAGGCGCTGTTGTGCGATCGCCTCGACGTTATCGGCACCGACCATGCGCCGCACACCCTCGAAGAAAAATCCCGCCCCTATGCCCAGGCGCCTTCCGGCCTGCCTCTGGTCCAGCACGCCTTGCCGGCGCTGCTGGAGCTGGTCGCCGACGGTGTATTGCCGCTGACCCGGCTGGTGCAGAAAACCAGCCATGCGGTGGCCGGGTTGTTCGGCATCCAGGACCGCGGCTATGTCCGCGAGGGCTACTGGGCCGACCTGGTGCTGGTAGAGACGCTGGCGCACGCCAGGCCGGTATCGCTCGATCCGCTGCTGTCCCACTGCCAATGGACACCGTTCCAGAACCACGCATTCCGCCACCGCATCAGCACCACCCTGGTTTCCGGGCAACTGGCCTGGCACCAGGGGCGGCTGGTCGATGGCTGCCAAGGACTACCGCTGAGTTTCAGGAAATGAACATGACCGAAGAAGAACTGCTGCAACAGCCTGAAGAGGCCTATATGAACGCCAGCCAGTTGGCGTACTTCCACACTCTGCTGCTCAACGAACGGCAGGGCTTGCAGGAGCGGATCTCCGAGCAGTTCGAATCCCTCAAGAACCACGAAATCAACTCCGACCCGGCCGACATCGGCAGCACCGAGGAAGCCCGGCACTGGCAGTTGCGGGTGCTGGAGCGGGAGAAGAAGCTGCTGGACAAGATCGACGAAGCGCTGGAGCGCCTGGCTCGTGGCGAGTATGGCTGGTGCGCGGAAACGGGTGAGCCGATCGGCTTGAAACGCCTGCTGCTGCGTCCTACGGCGTCGTTGTCGGTGGAGGCCAAGGAACGGCAGGAGATGAAGGAGCGGCATCGGCAAAAGGTGCGGTGATCGAAGTGCCAGTGCGGGCCTCATCCCTGCATGGGTATCTACACCTTTTGAGGTCAGAAGGCCTGTCAGTAGATCGCATCAGGGCTGACAGGTGCTTGTCATGACCTTTCCAGCGCCCTTGAGATCGAGCGCCGCCCGCGCGGCGCTCGATCTTGAGGACGCTGAAGATCTATCGGCATGCGCCTGGTGGTCATCATGCGCTCTCTCGACAGGCGACACGGGGTCGCCACCTAAAACGCCCCAGCGGTCATGCAATCAAACTTTTTCACTCGCGCGCGACTCTTCTGAAACACACCCCATTGATCAGGAGATGGTCATGACCCACGACGATTCCAGGCAGTCCGACAAAACGCCGCAACCGCTGTCTTCGGAAAACGCACAAAAAGGCGCAACGTCGCCTGGCCCGGTACTGCAGCAGCCGGACCCGCGTACCGAAGCGGTGGACAAACTCATCACCCCGGTTTCGATCAAGGAAAAGCAGGACGAGGCACGGGAAATCGAGGAGCGACTGGCCGAAGTCGAGAAGCGCGGACGGTCGTGAAATCGCCCTGGAGTAGTTGTACTCCAGAGCGTCGGCTTCAGACCTCCCGCGCTCGTCGCGGCATCGCCAGCCGTTGCAGCGGCCCGACCATCTGCGCCGAACGGTTGCAGCAGGACGAGCAGGCCCACATGTAGCTGCCGGATGCGGCGGCGTTGGCGGGCGTGGCTTGCGGGCCGATGACCTGATATTCCACCGGATTCGCCACATTGCCCGCGCCGCCATACCAGAAGCAGATCTGGCTGACCAGCGAGCCGTTGAACTCCGCCTGGCTGCCGACCGCGCTGAACACCCGTGGCTCGGCACAGAAGCGCGATTGACCTGCAACCCGCAGGACCTCGGCGGCAGTGGCCTGGAACGCCGCATGGTCCAGTGCGGCGGCCGGCAAGGGCGTGGCAGGCACGATCAGGGCCGCGACCAGGTCGGCGATCCGCCCCAGGAAGGGGTACATCGGCAGCCTTCTCAGGGTCGGGATGAAGTTATCGAAGGCCTGGGACACGGCGGCGACGTCACCCGGTTCGATCAAGCGCAGGCGCAGGGCCAAGGCCGCGGCCAGCATCACCTTCAGGCGGTCTTTTTGCGCTCCTGTGGCCTGGCCGCTGCTTCGTGCAGTGGCGGCCCGTGCCGCGAGGCTGGCGATCTGTGCGTGGTCGAGAAATTGCGCACGCTGGATATCGCCATTGTTTCCCGTGGATGCCTGCCCGCGGTTGACGATGCGGTCCTGGGACGCCTGGATCGAGGCCTGGGCCCGCGGATTCAGTCCCGGGGCAGTCGGGTCCGGCCGCGGGGGCAGCGCTGCGGGGCCATGGCCCAGTTCGTTGACCAGTGTCGTGAAATTGGCGATAGCCCCTTGTACATCGGCCAGGCGCACGAGCAAGGCGGGGTGTACCTGGGTATTGAAGCCGGCGCGGACCGTGCCCAGCAGGGCCGCCACATCGCGATGCTGGGGTTCGTAGAAGGAGTAGTCACGGCGGATCTGGGCAAAGGATGCCAAGGGCCCGAGTACCCGGCGCAACTGGCTGGTGGCGCCTTCCACATCGACGTTCAGCACCCCGGGCGCACCGGAGTTGGCGAACACATACAGGTCGCGGATCCCGTTATTGATCCGGGCGACTTCCACGGCATGGCTGTAAGGGCTGCCGACCAGGTGATCCTTGAGCGTCTCTGCGGCATACACGGTGTCGAGGTCCGGCAGTGGAAACGCGCCCATCCTTGCCGGGCTGGCGGCATAGGCGGCGATCACCCGATGGGCGTAGTCCGAATCGATAGGCATGGGCTCTGATCTTCCGTGGTTGAGCAGCAGGGGCCGGGATATGGCCAGATACTATTACGCGAATACGTGAAGCCTGTGTAGTGGGTGGTAGGCAAAACTGGCTTGTGCGCGAAGCTTTATCGCCTCAGGGATTGCCCGCAGTTTCCTGTACCTCGCCCATCCCGTCCGTTGGCAACAGATCGAACTCGTGCAGCGCACCCTTGTGATAGGGGTCGCCGATCCAGCGCGGCGCCCTGATGAACTGCGTGCTGGCCACGCTCTTGGCTGGTTCGAAGCGGTCGTAGCTCAGGCCGGCCAGGTCCGACAGGGTGTGGATCAGGTGCGAGCTGCTGTAGGCGTTGTTGGCCATCGCCTGGAGATCGCGGGGATGGGCTGCCTGCCAGCTTGGCGAAGTCCAGAGGATGAACGGAATGGTATACATCGGCCGGGTCGGGGCCGCTTCATTGCGCCCGAGCCGGTCATGGTCGCCCGAGCTGTAGACATCCTCGCCATGGTCGGAGAGGTACAGCAGGAAACCGTTGGGCGTGCTGGCCGAGTAGCGCTTGATCAGGTCGGACACCACGAAGTCGTTGTACAGCACCGCATTGTCATACTCGTTGTAGGTGTCCACCTGGCTGCTGGACAACTGGGCCGGCACGCCCTGGCGGTCGTTGAACCTGCGGTACTCGGGCGGATAGCGGTACTCGTAGTCCATATGGGTGCCCAGCAGGTGGACGATGATGAACTTGTTCGGCGCCGGATCCTGCAGGGCCTTTTCGAACGGAGCGAAGACCACATCGTCGTACTGCGCGGCGTTCTGGTTGCGCTGGTTGTTCAGGTACACCGGCTCGTCGGTCTGCTGGGAGAAGGTGGTGAGCATGGTGTTGCGCTTGCTCATGGTCTGCTGGTTGGTGATCCAGAAGGTCTTGTAGCCCGCCTGTTTCATCAGTTTGATCAGCGAGGGGTCGGTAAGGAAGCGATCCGGGTTCTGCTCGTCGCCGAAGGTCAGGATCTGCTGCATCACCTCGATGGTGTAGGGCCGCGGCGACACCACGTTGCGGAATACCGTCAGGCCCTTGTCGCTGGCCGCCAGGGCATCCAGGTTGGGCGTGGTGTCGCGGTTGTAGCCATACAGGTGCATATGCTGGCGAGTGGTGGACTCGCCGAGCACCAGCACCAGGGTGCGGGGTTTGTCGCCACTGCTGTCCTGCAGCCCCTGTACCGGCGGCAAGGCGGCGTTCTGTTCCAGCAGCGCCTGCATGTTGTCCAGCTGCTGGCGGTACTGCCGGTAGCCGACCAGCAATTGCCAGGGCACGGCCGGCTCCATGCGCTGCTCGACCTTCTCCAGGGCATCGGCGAAGTTGCGCTGCTGGGTGACCATCTGCTTGTAGAACGGGTACACCAGGTTGCCCGCCAGCAACAGCACGACCAGCGGCAGCCGGCTGCCGAGCGGCAGGCTGAACGGACGGATGCGTTTCCACAGCCATACTGCGACCAGGGTGTAGAGCAGCAGGGCGAAGGCCAGCCAGATAGTGAAGTACTGGCTGAAGTATTCGCCGGCCTCCGCCGTGTTCGATTCGAACATGACGAAGATCACGCTCTGCGAGAATTCCTGGCGGTAGATCCCGTAGTAGGTGAGGCCGACCAGCGACGCGGCCCACAGCACCACGCCGATCACCGCGCTGGTGCCGCGGGCCAGGTGCGGAGCCAGCAGCAGCGGTACCAGCCACAGGCTGCTGAGGAAGAAGGCATCGCGCAAACCGGCGAACCCGGTGGTGCCGCTGGCAAACAGCAGGGCCTGGGTGACTCCCGAGAAATACCAGAAAAACAGCAAGGGCCAGAGCAGGCCGGACCATTTCAGTGGCGCTTTGGAAGCAGGGGCAGGAGTAGCGGACACGGGTACCTCGTTGAACCTTTGGCTGTCGCCGGAATGAGCGGGTGGCTCACGCTATGCGGACGACAGTGAAAATTCCGTCAACAAGGTGGATTTTTCATTCAGGCCGTGGCGAGAAATGCCAGGCCATCGCCTTGCAGGCGCTTGGCCGGGGGGGCCTGCAACTCTGCGCGCAGTTCGTCGACGCGCTGGTACAACTGTTCCACGCGGCCATGCAGACGGGCGGTGCTGCTGAGTGTGCCCGGCAGTCCGGCAAGTTCGCCCAGTTGCCGGGCCAGTGCGGCCTCGGCCCGGGCGGGCTGGAACGAGGGCAGGGTCATGCGCTGCCATTTCTCTCGACCAAGGCCGGCCCGGCTCAAGCTGGACTTGAACACTTTGCCGAGGTGATAGCGCAGCGGGCGGTCTTGGCTGAAGCGGGCCGGATCATAGAAACCGGGCAAATGGCGGATGCACAGGTCCAGGTCCAACATCTGCGCCCAGTCCAGCCACTTGTCCTGGTTGAACTGGCCGCCGAAGCCGAAGCCTTGCCAGGGGACACGCGCCACATCGGCGAGGATCGCGCCGTGCATGGCTTCGCTCAGGACCAGCCGGGCGCCGGCGATGGCCTGCATGAATTGCGCAGCGGGCAGCAAGGGGGAGACGAAGCGCACTCCGGCAGCGGCACACACCCGTTGCCAGTCCAGGTAGCGCAGGGAGCGATGGTGCGGGACCACTACCACGTCGCCGTGAGCGCGAGCGCTGCGCCAGTCGAGGCTGGCCAGCAGGTAGGCCGGGTCGGCTACCGCGCGATCGTCGTCCAGGCCCAGGGCGCGGGCCGTGCGCAAGCCACGGACGGCATGGAAGCGCCAGCGTCGGTCGAGCGTCGGCGGCTTGCCATAGCCTGCGCCGCTGCCAAGCACCAGGATGCGTTCGGCCGAGTCGAGACGACGGCAGAACGCCTCGTTCAGCAGGGTGCCGATACCCAGCAGGGCCACCCCTTCGCGCTGGATATCGCCGAGCAGCGCTGGCCAGATCCATTCGTTGAGCTCATCGCCGACGTTATCGCTGCCGCTTGCAAACACCGTCTTCATCAGTTGTTCCCCTTGTCCTTCAGTGCCTGCCGGACCCAGGTTGCAGTCAGGTAACGACAGAGTTGCGTAGCGTGGCCGAGGTTGTGCGGCATTTTGCGCAGGTTGCGCCAGGTGCGGCTCAGCAGGCCTTTGTGCTGGCGATTGCGCCAACTGCCGGCATACAGGTGCCGTGTCGTCGGCCTGACACCGTCGGCTGCCTGTCGATGGGGATCGGCGAACACGCCGACCGGGTACACCCGATCCCAGCCGATCACCTGTTCCTGATAGCTGGCTGAAAAGCCCTTGAGCACCAGCAGGCGGCTGACTTCATTGACATTTACCAGCTCTGCCAAGCGTGCCGTGTCGAAGCGCACCCGGTCATACCAGGCCAGCATGGCCTTGGGCAGCCAGTGCCCAGGTACGGCGCCGATCACCGCGGTGCCGAAGCGTGCGTCCCATTCCAGGCCAATGAAGAACTGGTTGTCGAGCATCGGTGCGAAGGGCGCCAGCACCTCGACATCGGTGTCCAGGTAGATACCGCCTTCCCGGGCCAGCACCTGCATGCGTACGTAGTCGGCGACGAAGGCATAGCGTCCGGCGTTATGGGCCGCCGCTGTGAACCTGTGGGCATGCACATCGACATTCGACTCGTCCCAGCGAATGATTTCGTAGTCCGGCAGATGCCGGGCCCAGGACGCCAGGCAGCGGCGGGCCAGCAATGGCAGCGGCTTGCCGCCGAACCAGCAGTAGTGAATTTTCTTGGCGATCATGGGGTTCCGCAAAGGTGGCGAGATGACGGTTCAGCCGAAGGTTTCGTTCAATTCAGTGCCGGGCAGCGTTTGCTGCTGGATCAGGCAGTCGATCACTTCGGCTGTCTTGTTCTGCCCCTGGAGACCATGGGCCAGGTGATACTCGGCGAAGGCCCGGGCGCCGCTCAGGGCCTGCTGGTAGTGAGCGGACAGCCAGTCCAGGCGTTCCTCCAGGCTTTCCAGATCATTCACGCAGTTGCCGAAAAAGCGCGCCTGTTCAAGCACATCGGCATCTCCGCTGGCATTGACATAGACCACCGCACGATTGGCCAGGCAAGCCTCCAGGGCGGCGTTGGACATGATGTTGAGTACCACCGAACTCTGTTCCAGCGCCTCGGCCAGGGAGGTATGGGGCGCAGCCAGGTGGATATTGCCAACACGGGCGGCGGCGGCTTTCCAGAACGTCATGCGGCTGCGCGGGTGCGCCTTGAACGTCACCGGGACTTGAGGATGACGGGCTGCCCACTGGCAAATCAGTTCGTAGGTGCGCTCGTAGCCGGGGCGTGCTTCCTTGTCCGGACCGACGCCCAGGACCAGTACTCGCAGCTCGCTGTGGGGCGCCGGCATGTCGTATCGCTGATCGATCAGGTACGACCCGGTGAGGATCGCCCGGGTGCTGCCAAAGCGCAGGTTGCGGCGTTGCAGGGCTTGCAGCGAGCTCTGGCCGAACAGCAGGTAGTAGTCGTAGTCGGTCATGCTCAGCCGTCGGGAATGATCGACCGAAGTGGCATGGGACAACTGGGCCAGGTGGCGGCCCTGATGGTTCAGCGACAGGCGCAGGAACGGAATCACCAGGCTGCCGTGGCGTTCGTTGAGGACCAGCCCCGGGTTGTGATGGCGTGCCAGCCATTCGGCGTAGGCAGCATGGGCGTAGTAGCGCAGGGGCACGCGCAAGGCCGGGCGGTACAGGCGTTTGTGCCGCACGGCAGTGCCCAGCGGCTCGATGGCATCCTCGACGACCTCGTGGCCGCGCTGGCGCAAGGCCTTGATCAAACCATTCTTGCGCCGTTGCGCCAGCAGCTTGGGTGACCCGTGCAAGACCAGAATGCGTTTGGCGCCCTCGGTACTCGCCTCGCCGGCCAGGGCCCGGGCGCCAATGCCCAGGGCCAGGTCCGCCGCGGTGTCGCGCAGGGTACGCAGCAGTGAGCCGAGCAGGCCGTGCTTTTCCCGCAGCAAGGCCCAGCGATAGGCATCGAGTTGGCGGGTTCGGGAGTTCAAGAAGTCTTGGTCTTCGGTGGTCATCGGCAGGAAGCGTGTGATGGAAATTAGATGCTTGGCTAAGCAATTAGTTGGGAAAGATTATCAGTACCCGGGCGCTGGCTTTGTCAGGCTTGGGTAAGGATTAGGTAAAGACGCGCGAGCAGGGAGGCGAAGGCCGGGGCTGGGCGGCATCCGGGCACAAGGGGGCTGTGGCTGTGGTCGAGCGCCAGATGGCGGGGGCTCCGGCGCCTAGGCTGCTGATGGGCAAGGGAATGCTCGGGTAGAGGTCCCGAGCATGTCTCTCAGGGCTTGATGGCGATCTTCAGTACGCCATCGCGCTGGTGGGCGAACAGGTCGTAGGCTTCGACGATATCGCCCAGTGCGTAGTGATGGGTGACCAGTGCCCCGAAATCCGCGCGATTGGAGGCGATCACGCTCATCAGCCGACGCATGCGCTCCTTGCCGCCCGGGCAGAGCGCGGTGTTGATGCGATGATCACCCAGGCCTGCGGCGAACGCGCCCAGGGGAATCTTCACGTCGCTGGAATACACTCCCAGGCTGGACAGCGTACCGCCGGGCTTGAGCACCTTCATGGCCTGTTCGAAGGTGCTCGGCAGGCCCAGGCACTCGATGGACGAGTCGGCGCCGCGGCCGCGGGTCAGCTTCATCACCTCGTCGATCACATCGCATTGGTTGAAGTTCAGGGTGATATCGGCGCCCATGTTGCGGGAAATGCCCAGGCGGTGGTCGTTGCCGTCCACCGCGATGATGGTCGAGGCCCCGAGCAGGCGTGCGCCGGCGGTGGCACACAGGCCGATGGGGCCCTGGGCGAAGATCACCACGGTATCGCCGATGCGGATGTTGGCATTCTCCGCGCCCTTGAAGCCGGTGGACATGATGTCCGGGCACATCAGCACCTGTTCGTCGCTCAGCCCGTCGGGGATGGGCGCCAGGTTGCCCTCGGCGTCCGGCACCAGCACGTACTCGGCCTGAGTGCCGTCGATGAGGTTGCCGAAGCGCCAGCCGGCGGTGGCCTTGTAGCCATGGCATTCGCAGCGCCCTGACTCCTGCAGGTAGCTGCCGTCCTGGGAGGCCACGCCATCCTGGGCGGCGTAGGAGTTGAAGTTCGGACAGATCGCGCCGGCGATCACCCGCTGGCCCTCCTTGTAACCCTTGACCGCGCTGCCCAGTTTCTCGATCACCCCGACCGGTTCATGGCCCACGGTCAGGCCGCGGGCAATGGGGTATTCGCCCTTGAGGATATGCACGTCGGTGCCGCAGATGGTCGTGGTGGTGATGCGGATCAGCGCATCGGTGGGGCCGACCTGCGGTATGGGTTTGTCCGTCAGCTCGATCCGGCCGGGCTCTACGAAAACGGCTGCTTTCATGGTTGCCATGGGTCACCTCCTGGTTGAGGGATTGAGAAAAGTCCAGGACAGCGCAGATGGCAAGGCCGGCCGCGGCCTATCTGCCGAAGGGTTGTGGCAGGTCAAGGAATCGGCGTTCCTTGGCGGCTGCCACAGGATCCGCCTGGTTCAGAGCTGTACCAGGCGCAAGCGGCCTTCCAGCGCTACCACGGCGCCGTCCGGCGTAGGCAATGGCCGGCCCTGCAGGCCCATGCCTTCGCTGACGACCACCCCGCCCGGCACCAGGCACAGGTTGGACGGCGTATCCAGGCCGCGGGCCAGCACGCTGACCTCACCGCTGCCCAGGTCGCAGTGCAGCAGCCGCCCGCTGAAGCGGGTAAAGCCGCCATGCAGCGCCTCGCCGTTCCAGGCGGCGGTCAGCGGTTGCTGCAGGCTCTCGCAGAGTTCCAGCACCAGCAGGTTGCCTTGCGTGTCCAGGGCCAGCCCGGTGGGCAGTTGCAGGCCATCGATCAGCACCTCGATCCTGCCGCTGTCCGGCCATACCCGGATCACCTGGCCGGCCTTGTCAGCGAAGTCCACGCCCTTGCGTTCGGCGGTGGAATGCAGCTCACCGGAGAACAGGCTGATCAGCACGGCATCGGTCGCCGGCTCGTGGACCAGGGTGACCGGGACGGCTTCCTGGCCCTGGGCAAGGTCCGGCAGATGTACCAGCACCTGCTCTTGCTCTCCCGGCCGGAACGCCACCAGTTCGTTGGTATCGGGCTTGACCGCCAGCCAGCTGCGCAGGGTCGGGTGGTAGCACAGGGCATTGAGGTTGCCCTGGCTGTGACACACCGGCTCCGGGGGGCTGTACTGCAGGTCGAGCAATCTGGAACCGGCCAGGTAGTCGGTCTGGCTGACCAGGCAGCGGCCCTCGCCGCAGGCGATATCGGACAGCCCCATGATTTCGTCGCGCAGCATGCGCGCCTGCATGTTCATGGCGCGGAAGCCCTCGGCCAGGGGGCGGGGCGGCAGCCAGGCGCCTGGTTTGCCGGCCTCGGCTGGCAGGCGGCTGATCCGCCCGGTGAAGGGGTCGCCCGGCTGGCCGCTGCCGGCTTCGATCAGCAGCAGGCTGCCGTCCTCGGCGAGATGGACGCCGCGGGGGTTAAGCAGGCCGTTGGCGACAAGGGTGGACGGGCGAAGGGTTTCGCGCAGGTGTTGCGCTGTATGAATGGGCAATGGCATGGGTCATCCCTGCAATGCGGAGCCTCATCGAGGAAAACGCCGGGCGACATCAGTGTCACCCGGCGCAGCCTGTCAGTTGACGTTGAGTGTGTTGTAGTCGGCCATGCTCAGCTTGACCGGCGGGTAGTTGCGCTGCACCAGCTTCTGCGCCCAGAGCTCCAGCACCGAGCGGCGGCCTTGCGGCATGTCGCGGGTGATGGGCATGGCCAGGGTGCTTTCTTCCTGGTATGGCTTGCTGATCAGGCGTATCAGCTGGCCAATCGCGCCCTCGATCCGCTTCAGGTTATTGAGCGGCATGTATTTGTTCATGATCGGGTACAGGTAGTAGTAGATCTGGAAGATCTCCGGGTAGATAAAGCTGTCCCAGATCACCTGGGCCGCATCCTGTTGCTGGTAGACCTCGTTCCACTTGTCGACGAAGCGCTGCTTGAGGTCGTCCTCGCTGGGCAGGACCCGTATCGGCGCGAGGAAGTCCACATAGGCGCTCAGGTAGTCGAAGCTGAAGAGGATGTCGGCCGTGCCGTCCTCGTCGGGGTAGAAACGCAAGGTGGGGAACCCCGGGTTCACCCCGGTGACGGTCACGGTGGCGATGCCGTTGGCATCGGTGGTGATGCGCTTGTAGTCGTACTCCACCAGTTGGCTGTCGGGCTTGAGCCCGGCTTCGGGCTTGAGATAGCGGATCGCCGATGGCTCGCGGTTCTCGAAGCGCAGGCAGGCGCCCACGTTTACCCCGACACAGGTCTTGCGATAGTCCTGATAGAAGACGGGCGTCCCAGGCGTGTCCGGCTCTTCGGTGACGAATGCCACCAGCCTGCGCCCCGCGCCTTCGGTTGCCTGGGTGGTGACCTCGGCCGAGTCGGTGAACTGCGGAAGGTTCTCCTTGTTCTGCTCTTGCGAGCCGTCGTCCGTATGGTCGTAGAACAGGACGAAATTCGGATTGTTGCGGGTACCCAGGTAGTAGCTGGAGGTCCCCAGCAGGTAGAGGTTGTTGTATTGCGCCACCAGCAGGTCGAGGTTCGCTGCGGGCTTGCCGTTCTTCTGCACCATGATCTTCAGCTCCTTGGTCTGGCCGACGTCAAGGAAACTGCCGCTTTCGATCACTTCGGCGGTCCAGGGTTGCTGGACCGACGTCGGCACCTGGTCGCCCTGTTTGCGCAGCGCCAGCGGATTGTCCCCGGTCAGCTGGGTCACCTGGGCTGGCGTAAGGGGCAGGTCGAGCAGGCCGGACTGGTGATCGAACGCGTCCTGTTGATACTTCGTGTAGTCGAACGAAAGCGGCGGCACGAGCGGAACGAAGGTGTCGCCCTGGGTGGTACCGATATCGAACGCGCCCAGGTCCAGTTTCAGCGGTTGTGGAATCAGCGGGTCGATGCCCGGCTTGGCGGGGCCCTGGATGAACGGGAAGCTGTTCATCAGGTCCAGCGACAGCCGGTTGTCATGGACCAGCGCCGAGATCACGCCCAGCTCTACCGCCTTGGGCTTCTGGTTGTAGGAGAGCGGAACCGCCACCGCGGTCTTCGCCACCAGGCGCTGGCCGTCGGGAGCCGTGGGGTACTCGCCGTCGTGCCACAGCCCCAGTACCCCCGAAGTGCAGCCATAGGCCGGGTTGAAGAAAATATCGATGGGGTTGTCGAGCGCCGCCTGGTACATCCGTTGCAGCTTCGCCGGGTCTTTTGACGCGCTTACCGGTGGCTGGTCGTTGAACACGCCGTTGTAGTCGTAGGCGGTCAGGTAGCTGCAGAAGCGGAACATAAGGCCTTGCACGCCTGGCTGGTCCAGCTGGTCATGGAGGTTCTTCAGCAGTACCGAGTCGCCGAGCCGCCATTGCAGGTTGGCTTTCGGGAAGCAGGTTTGCCAGGTGGCGGTCACCGTGAGCAAACCTTTGAAGGCGGCCCAGTTGAAGTTGAGGAAGCGATCGAGCATGCGGTACTGCCGGGTGGCGGTCAGGCCGCAGGCAGCGTTGCCCAGTTCCAGGCGGTCGAAGTACAGCGCGGTGAAGGTGTTCTGCCAGGGGCTGACATCGACGAAGCGGGCTGGTGTCGGGGTGTCGCTGCCAAATGGGTTGCCGTACAGGTTGTAGGGCTGGTTTATCAGCGGGTCGTTGTCGATATAGCCGCCGCCGGGGCCTTCGCCACCGATGATGGTGGAGACGGTGTCCTTGTACGACACCGTGCCGCAGGCGTTGTCGCCGAAGAAGTTCCACTCGGCGGGCACGATTCCGTCCCCACCGGCATTCGGCGGCGCCTGGATGACCGCCTTCGGTGCGCTGGACAACTGCTGGTACTGGATCATCCAGGGAATCAGCTTCTCTGCGGCGTTTTCCGGGGTGATCTGGTACTGGCTGAGGAAGTCCCAGTTCATCTTCATGTTCACGGCGTCGTACAGCGGCAGCGCGTCGTTGTTGTTGCCCGTGGGTGGGCTCCAGAACATGTGGCCCTTGAAGTAGATGCGGGGGAAGTTCAATACGCTCATGTCGTGCTCCTTAAGGACGCTGCCACTGGGCGCGCTTGAGCGACCAGACGTAATCGAGTTTGTTGTAGCCCTTGAACGCCGTCTCCGGCAAAGGCGCCGTGGGGTAGACGATGCCGTCCTTGCCATCCTGGCCGCTGAGGGTGAAGTTGAAGTAGCCGTCGTCCTTGGAATAGGCCGCCGTGCCGTGGCAGGCGGAGCACGAGGACTGGCTCTGGAACGCCGATTCCAGCTGCGAGTTGGCTAGCAGTTTCGGGTTGCTATCGATCTGGGTGCCGATCAGTTCGTAGCGCGACAGGTTGCCGTACCACTGCTGGAATTGGGCGTTGACAGGCACTGCCTCGGCGGTCGGCCCGGTGCTGTTGGTCATCGGCTTAGGCGGGATGGCGTTGGTGACCGTGTATTTGCTGTTGTTGACGTTCTCGAAGGTGGTCCAGACCCACTGGGGAACCAGCTTGTTGATTACGTGCAGGGCGCTGAGCGCGGCATAGCCGACCGTGTAGCTGCCGTCGTCGTTCTGGTAATAGGCCTGGGCGATGTAGTAGCCATCGTTCTCCAGCTGCTTCTGGTAGGTGGTATCGGTGCCGATCCATAACCAGCCCGCTTTTGCCTCCCAGGACGTGGCCGGGAAGTCCAGGTTGGCGGTCAGGGCACTCTGGCCGTTGGTGTTGTAGACGCCTTTCTGCACGATGTAGTCGAAGGTGGATTCGCTCATCAGCAGCTGGAAGCGCACCGGTTTGCCGCGTTGCGACGCCGGCACGGTCTTGCCATCCATTTCCAGCGGCAGGCCATCGACCTGCAGGATGGCATTGAGGTTGTGGAAGGCTCGCTGGGTGTTCATCCCCGGGATCCCGGCGGCCGCTTGCGTCACTGCCTGGGGCGGCGGCGCAAGCGTGTAGGCACCAGGATTGGCGCCGTTGGCCAGGTACACCTGGTCCGACGGCTTGAGGGTTTCCCAGACCCGGTCCAGGCCATTGGCGGCAGGCTGGTTCAGGCAATTGAACCAGTTCCAGCTGAGGGTTTCCTTGCTCGCATTGAGCTGTGCCAGGGCCTGGGCCTGATTGCCGTTGAAGGTGAGGAAATTGCTGCACTCGAAGGGGTTGGTGTTATCAGCCTGGGCCAGTCCGGCCAGTGTACTGAGAACGGTTATTGAAATGGCTCGCCGCATATGTGCTCCTTGGCATTGGCCAGGTCGTTAAGGTTCTGCCCCAGGAAATGCCGAAGGAGCAGAGGTTTGACCGCCGTTGCCGCCATACTCCGCGGCAATGGCACGTCGCAATCGGTGATGAGCAACGGCCCGGCCTGCTCGCTGGCAGGCGGACGTCCATGACTGCCGCGGACCAGTCCGGTGTCCAGCGGGATCAGGTCCATGTAGTAGCGAAAGCCGAGCTTTTTCTGCAGCAGGCGGCGCGCCACTTTCAATTTGGGGAAGCGAATGGCCGGATTGACGAACAGCTCCACCGGGTCGTAGCCGGGCTTGCGGTGGATATCCACGGTGCGGGCGAAGTCCGGCGCCCGGGCGTCGTCGAACCAGTAGTAGTAATCGAACCAGAACCCCGGCGCGGCGATCGCCACCAGCTCGCCGCTGCGCGTGTGATCCAGTTGCCAGGTGCGCTGCTCATGTTTGTCCAGCACCTGCTCGATGCCGGGTTGGCGCTCCAGCAGGGCCTTGACCCGGGCAATGTCCGCAGCCCGCCTGACATACACATGGGCGATCTGGTGATCGGCCACGGCAAAGGCGGCGCTGGCGCCCGGATCAAGCAATTCCCAGGTCAGCGACTGGCGCACCTGCAGCAGGCCTTCCTCGCGCAGTACGCGGTTGATCGATACCGACCGCTCGACCGCTTCGATGCCGTACTCGGACAACAGCATCACCGCCGCGCCCTGGTCGCGGGCGAATTCCAGCAAGCGCCCGACTTCATGATCGATGGCCCGCACTTCGGCGCCGATCGACGGGTGCTCGGGGCCGAGCCTCTGCAGGCTGTAGTCGAGGTGCGGCAGGTAGATCAGTTGCAGGTCGGGCCGGTTGAGCTGGAACTCCAGCAGGGCGCAATCGACGATCCAGCGACTCGATGCAATGCCCGCCGCCGGGCCCCAGAAACCGGGGAAGGGGAACTCGCCGATCTGCGCTTCGATGCGTTCGTGCAGCCCCGCCGGCGACGAGTACAGGCCGAAGATCTTGCGCCCGTCGGCCGGGTAGTGCGGACGCGGAGTGATCGAGGCATCGACATCGGCGTACATGTTGTACCACCAGAACAACTGGCTGCAGCGGAACCCGGGCAGCTCGCGCCTGAGGGTTTCCCAGACTTTCTCGCCCTGGATCAGCGCATTGGGCTGCAGCCAGAAGCGCACCTCGGCCTGCTCGCGAAAATACCAGCCGTTACCGACGATGCCGTGCTGTGACGGCGGCGCGCCGGTCAGGATCGAGGCCTGCACGGTGGAGGTCACCGCCGGGAACGAGGGTTGCAGGCTGGCCATCCGTGCGGTTTTCAGCAGGGCGTTGATACATGGCGTGTTGGCCCCTAGCAACGAGGGCGTCAGACCGACCACATTGATCAGCAGCAGGGGTTTACGGGCAGGCATCGGCAAGTCCTTCATGCAGCGGTTGTTGCAGCAGGCGGCGCTGGTGCAGTTGGGCTTGAACCCAGTCCAGCTCGGCGCCGATACCGCGCAGTTGGGCCTGTTCGTCCGTGGGCCGCAGTTGTGCGGGCAGGACACCCCAGCTGTAGGTTTCCACTTCGAGTACCGGACGCAGGCCGGGGTGGGCCGCCAGGTAGTCGAAGGTCTGCCCCAGAGCGTGCTGGCTGCCGCGAAGCTCGGGCAGCAGCAACTGCTCGCTGAACAGCGGGACGTGAAAGTGAATGCGCAATTCCCGATAGCGCCCTGGGTGGCTGGCGCACTCGTCTAGCGCGGCGGGCAGGTCCGTCCAGGCCACCAGCCGGCCGTCGTGGCCGCGGGCCTTGACCTGATGCAGGTAGGTGGCCTCGGAAAACCCGGCAAGGACGTCGAGCACCTGCCTGAAGCGCGGGGCGTCCTGGCCCGGCAGGCGGCAGATCATGGCGCTGGACAGCTGGATCTTGCCGATCGGCACGCCGGCCGCTTGCAGCCGTTGCAACGAGCGGTAGCAATCTTCGAACATCACGGCCTGGTGGCAGACGTCGAAGCACAGCGCCAGATAGCCATGGTGCGGATCGCTGGACTGCCAGTGGCGGAAGAAGGCGATGGCCTGGTCGGTGTTCTCCAGCACGCAGTCGGGTTCCATTTCCAGGCAGAACACCACCTTTTTTCCCGTCTCCTCATGCAAGCGGGCCAGGCCGGCGGTGAGCTGGCGCAGCTGGTTTTCGGCACGTTGCTGCAACGACGGGCTCCAGCCGGCGGCGTAGCCGAGGGGGACGGTGGAAATCACCCCCTCGGCACACCCGGCCGGCAGGGCGTGCGCCAGGATGCGCGCCAGGTTCAGGCTGTAGGCAAGGCGTTCGGGCATGGACCAGTCGGGAAGGTAGACGGCGGCCTTTACCGCGCCCTCATGGAATTCACCGTAGGGAAAGCCACTGAGCGAGGTCAGGCGCAGGCCCGTTTCCTCCAGCAGGTCGAGGAACTGGCGGCGTGCCGCCAGTTCCTGCAACTGGTCGGCGGCGTGGGCGCAGATCCACAGGCCGCTGTCCTGATGGCCCAGTCCGCGCAGGCGGCGTACCGCCTGGAAGTGCCGGTCGATGGAAGCGCGCAGCCCGGCCAGGTCCCTGGTCGCGTGCACGTTGCTGCAATAGCCGACCTGGCTGGGCGTCCAGCCCGTGGCGGCGCTCATTTGACCACCGGGTCCTGGCCGCGCAGGGCGGAGTTGTCCTGCCAGGTCTTGCGCTGGTCGATGGGCAGCGGCGTGCTGACCAGCGTCTTGTCCAGCTGGCCGCTCTGGGCGAAGAAATCCACCGGGTTATGGAACAGCACCTGTTCCACCTGGGCCTCGCTGAAGCCCGCTTCGCGCATGGCCTGGCCGGTTTTCGGCACCTTCAGCGGATCGCTCACGCCCCAGTCGGCGGCGCTGTTGACGATCATCTTGTCGGTCCCGTATTGCTGGAGCAGCGCGACCATGCGCTGTTCGGACATCTTGGTGTTGGGATAGACCGAATGGCCACGCCAGCAGTCGCTGTCCAGCACCAGGGGCAGGGTCAGTTCGTTCAGGTGGTCGATCACCACCAGGTGCTCCGGGATGCCCACTTCGCGGATCACCGCCAGGGTACGCTTGGTGCCGCCGATCTTGTCGCGGTGCGGGGTATGCACCAGCACCGGCAGCTTGAACTGCCTGGCCAGGTCCAGCTGAAGGGCGAGGAAACGGTCCTCCTCGGGGGTGATGTCGTCGTAGCCGATCTCGCCAACCGCCACCACCCCGTCCTTCACCAGGTAGCGCGGCAGGATGTCCACCACCTCCTGGGCCAGCTGCAGGTTGTTGGCTTCCTTGGGGTTGATGCCGATGGTGCAGAAGTGGTGGATGCCGAACATGCTGGCGCGGAAGCGCTCCCAGCCCACCAGGGTATCGAAGTAGTCGGCGAAGCTTCCGACGCTGGTCCGGGCCTGGCCCTGCCAGAAGGCCGGTTCGATCACTCCGGTGATGCCGGCGGCCGCCATGTTCTGGTAGTCGTCGGTGGTACGGCTGACCATGTGGATGTGTGGATCGAAATACTTGGGCATGCTGAATCCTCATCTGCTGCGGGGAATGATCGGGTGTTCGATGGCGTGAATGCTGTTCAGGGCCCGGCGCAGTGCGCCTGCCACTCCGCCGGCAAGCAGCCTTCCCGGTGCAGGTCCGCCAGGCGCTGGCGCTGGGCCGGTTCAAGCAATTCGAAGGCAATCAGCCGCGGCAGGCTGGCCGGCACGGCACGGTTGGCGGCCAGTTGCTCGTCCATCAGGTCGAGGGCGAGCTGGTTGAGTTCGGCGTTGCGGCGTTGCTCGATGCCGATCACCCGGCCAGCGTCGAGTCCCATGCCCAGGGCCTTGAGCAGCAACTGCTGGAACGCGCGCTCGGGGTAATGGCGGGACGGGTAGGGGTTGTCGAGGGCGAGAGCCGCGAATACCCGCGAATTGCTGGTGCGTCCGGCCAGCAGGGCCAGGTCCACGCAGGCGCCCTGGCTATCAAGCCAGTCCAAGGCCTTGAGCAGGGCGATCTTTTCCTCGTCGTCGCCCCACAGGAACAACTGCTGCAGCAAGGCTGGCCGGGCGTGCGCGGGATGGGCCTCGCTGACCTGGGCCAGCAGCAGCGCACGGGCCAGCTCGATCGAGTCCCGGTCCTCGACGCCGGGCACTGCCTGGCGGCGCAGATGCCGCTTGCACTGGCTGCTCAGCATCGCCGCGCCGTTGGCGTCCGCAGTTTGCCCGAGGCGGTTGCGCGCTTGCAGCCACCATTGCTGCTCACTGCTGTCGAGCAGTGCTGTCAGGGCCTGGTTCCATTCGGCCAGGCCGGTGTCGCGCAGGGTCACGTCCATACTCATGTCGGTTTGATCCAGCGTTGCAGGCGAGGAAGCAGGAAGAACACCAGCACGCACAGCAGGCTGCCCACGGGCTGGTTGGCCACCGCCATCACCAGCGCGTCGAACAGCGGCAGTGCTGCCAGGCCTGCACCGATGAAGGCGCGGACCTTGAGGTGCCGAGGGTTGGCCAGGTGCAGCCAGTAATGCCGGCCCAGCCAGCCGAGCCAGAGCAGCAACACGGGCCAGAACCACAGGGTTTCGGCATACACCGCCAGGGCCAGCGGGCTGAGCATCAGCAACAGGGGCAGGCGGCTGACCAATCGGTTGCGGTGCTCCTGGCTGGCCAGGTAGGTGAGTCCGCTGATGTAGACGCCAAGCAGGATCGCGCAGAGCCAGATAGGCTCGGGCGGCACCGCCAGGCTGGCTGCGGCGCACAGGTACAGTGCCGAGCGGCAGGCACCCATCAGCCAGACGCTGTGCACGTATTTCTTGTGCAATAGGTTGTAGCCGAGGATGCAGCCGACCAGCAGGGTGACGCTGCCTAGCAACCATCCAGGCTGTTCGATCAACCGGCTCAGGCCCAGTGCCGAGGTGCCGGCCAGGGCCAGCAGCAGCCACGAGGCAACACGCACCTGCTGGCGGCTGACCAGGCCAAGGGTGATCGGCCGCGGGTTGTTGTGCTGTCGATCCCAATCGGCATCCAGCAGGTCGTTCAATAGCATGCCGGCCAGGTACAACAGCGACAGGGTCACCAGTAGCAGGATCCACACCAGCGCCGACGGTGGCGCCAGGGCGCCGGCGCTGCTGGCCAGGAGCGCAGCGGCCAGGCAATTGGTCCACACCGTGGGCAGGTTGGAGACCCTGCCGAGGGTCATCCAGGCCTTGAGGTTCGGTGCCTGGCTCATTGCGCATAGCCCTCGTGCAGGTGGAAGGGCGATGCACCAAGGGCGGATAGCCGAAGCAAGGCCTGCTCCATGATGCGATCGTCGATTTCATGCAGGTCGATGCAGCCACCGATGCGGTCGAGCATGGGGATCGACAGGCGCCCCCCCAGATGCTGGCGGAACTCTTCCAGCCCCAGCAGCACCAGGGAGCGCCCCTGCGCATCCTTCAAACCCAGTTCCGGCGGGCACAGGTCGAAACCCAGCCGTTGCAACAGGTTGATGATCCGTTCGCTATCGGCATCGCCGAGCAGGCCAAGGGCATTGGCGTACAGCGCATCGAGGGCCATGCCCACGGCTACCGCTTCGCCATGGCGCAGGCGGTGCTGGCCGAGTTTTTCCAGTTTGTGCGCGGCCCAGTGGCCGTAGTCGAGCGGGCGGCCATTGCCACGTTCGAAGGGATCGCCGGCACCGGTGATATGCGCCAGGTGCAGTTCGGCGCAGCGGCGAATGGCATGGCGGCTGGCGGCAGGCTCGAAGCGGGCGAGCTCGTCTACCTGTTGCTCCATCCACTGGAAAAACGTCCCGTCCTTGATCAACGCCACCTTTACCGCTTCGGCCAGACCGGCGAGCTGGTCGCGGCGGCCGAGGCTGGTGAGCAACTGGAAGTCGTTGATCACCGCATTGGCCGGGTAGAAGGCGCCGAGCAGGTTTTTCTGGCCGAAGGCATTGATGCCGTTCTTTACCCCGATACCGGCGTCGTTCTGCGCCAGTACCGTGGTCGGGATGCGGATCAGGCGAACGCCGCGGTGGAAGGTCGCACAGGCATAACCCACCGAATCCAGCAGGGCGCCACCGCCCATGGCGAGCACATAGCAATGGCGGTCCAGGCCGTGGTGCAGCATGTCGGCGTACAGCTGTTGCAATACCTCGTCGGTCTTGCTCAGCTCGCCGGCGGCCACGCTGATCGGTGCGGCCTTCAGGTGCAGGTCGGCGCTGCGGGCGCTGAACCAGCTCGAGATCTGCCCCGCAAGCTGCGGGTTGCATTGCAGCAGTCGTTGGTCGGCAAAGATCAGCACGGTCACCCGGCCATGCTGCCCGGCGGTCAGTTGCTGGCGCAGGCAATCATTGCCCGGGGCGAACAGGTGATCGGTGAACAGCACCGGGTAGTCGTAGCTGACGGTGAAACGCCCGCGCAGCGCGTGCTCCTGGGCTTGCCCGCGCAGTTTCTTCGCCAGGCCATGACCGGCCATGAACAGCCCGGGCAGGACCATGCCCGCGCACAGGGTGACCAGCAGCGCATTTTGCTCTGCCAGGAAGCTGCCCACGGCGCTATATACCAAGGCATACGCCAGGGCCAGGCCGGCATTGGCCAGGGTGGTGACCAGGACGAAGCGGCGCATCGGGTAGCGCTGCATGCCGGCAGCCACTACCGAGGTTTCCGCCAGGACGGGGACGCCGCGCAGGCAGATCAACGACAGGGTGCCGAGTGTGCGGCCAAGCTGCCCCGGCTGACGACGATGCAGCCCCAGGCGACCCGCGAGCATGCGGAAATATCCGGCGCCGAGGGCATACCCCAGCCAGGCGCCGAGACACAGGCCGAGGAAAATCACCAGGTAACCGCCGGCTCCGCCCAGTGCGGCCACGGCCAGCAACGCCACCACGCTCGACGGCACCGGCAGCACCACGTCGAGCGCCAGCAGGGCGACCAGCAGCAGGGCCAGGTTGGCTTTTTGCGCGGGCGTCTCGGGGAGGTACGTCTCGAGGTGGGTGAGGAAATCCAGGATCTGCTGTTCGAATGCGAGGAAGCTGGCGATCACCAGCCCCGAAAAGCAAATCACCGAGACCCAGAAGGGGGCGGCATACACCCGTTTTGCGGGTGCACGACGCCAAGGAGCGCGCTTCATCAAGCATCCCTCTTGATAGTGTTGTAACTGATGTCCGTTTCAGTGTTTTGAGGCTGAGCGTCAATGCTCGGAAGAAAAAAGGTCTCCGGGGGCGGGTGATATTGTTTTGATGGCTAATTTGACGGTTGTCACAAACTTAGACGGTCGCCGCGCTTTTGCAAGGCGCCGGCTGAACGAATTGCCGACTTAGGTGTCGGTGGCTTTCCCAATGGTTGCCTCGGCATCCATAAGGGTGTTTTTCTTCCAGCCGCGCAGGTTCATGGCGCACAGACACACCTGCAGCGCGATCAACGCCCAGGCCTGTGCCTGCCAGCCCCATATGGCCCACAGCAGGTTGCTGGCGATAAAGCAGCAAAAGCCGATCTTGCGGCGTCCCGGGCGGCGCGAGCCGATGCACCAGGCAGCCAGTACGGTCAGTGCCATGGCCGGCCAGTCCAGCAATCCGATCCAGTGTTCCATCCGATAAACCCCTCTGCGGTACCTTTCGATGTGTGACTGAATGGCCCGGAGCGCGGTTCAAGCAAATTTATGGAACCGCTCTGGGCGGCGCCTTGCCAACACTTCTGCGTGTCAAAGACTACAAGGAGGGCAACATGCCCAATGCAGAAGGCAAGATTCGATATGGCGTGGTGGCGGGCGGCTCGATTTCCCAGGGTGCGTTCATGCCCGGCGTCGGGCAGACCGACAACTCGGTAATGACTGCGCTGGTGACCGGCGATCCACAGAAGGCCACGAAGCTGGCCGACCGATACGGCCTCAAGGCGTACGCCTACGAAGACTACGCCGCGTTGCTGGCCTCAGGCGAGGTCGATGCGCTGTACATCGCCACCCCGAACTTCCGCCATCGCGAGTTCGTGGTACCGGCCCTGGAGGCGGGGATCCACGTACTGCTGGAAAAGCCGATGGCTACCAGCGAAGAGGACTGCCAGGCGATGATCGCCGCCGCCAAACGCTCCGGGGCGAAGTTGATGATTGCCTATCGCTTGCATTGCGAGCCGGGCACCCTGGACATCATCGGTCGGGTCCGCGCCGGTGATTTCGGCGACCCGCGACTGTTCACCTCGACCTTCACCCAGACGGTCAAGCCCACCAATCACCGGGCGCACAGCGGCTTCGGCGCCGGCCCGGTGCCGGACATGGGCCCCTATCCGTTGAACATGGTTCGCCAGTTGTTCAACGCCGAGCCGATCGAGGTGTCGGCCATCGGTGTCCATTCACCCGGCAGCGCCGTGGACACCTGGGATACGGTCACGGTCAGCCTGCGGTTTCCGGGGGAGCGCCTGGCGCAGTTCACCCTGAGTTACTGTCTGCCCGACAGCGAGCGTTTCCAGTTGCTCGGCACCAAGGGTGAGATCGAAGGGTCGCCTTGCTTCGGTTATGGGGAGGGTGTAGCGATCAGTTACCGTGCCACCGTGGATGGCGAGCCCCGAGAGCAGGTGCACCCGGTGGTCGATCAATTCGCCGGCGAAACCGCGTATTTCTCCGATTGCATCCTGCAGGACCGGCAGCCGGAGCCCGATGGCGAGGAAGGATGGCGGGACGTGCGGGTGGTGATGGCGATCGAGAGGGCATTGCAAAGCGGGCAGCCGCAGCGCCTGGAACCGCTGGAGTCGAGGCGCACTGCGCAGCGTGAGCAGCGTCGGGAATTCCCGCTGGCGCAGGTTCCGCCCTTCATCGATACCGAATCGCCTACGCAGTAAGAACTAAGCCTGCGCGCCTTGCGGGCGCGCAGGCCGGTTGCATCAGGCCGCGCGCTGTTCGCCCTTGAGCAGCTTCTTTTGCATCTCCATGGCCTGGCCCAGTTCATCGAGCTTCGCCTTGCCCAGCAACTTCTTCGCGGTCGGGAACAGCTCGCTTTCCTCTTCCTCGATATGGTGCTCGAGCAACTCCTTCATCACCTTGACCCGCCCGGCGAACTCCACCGTTCCCGGCTCGGTTTCCAGCAGGTCGGGAATCACCAGGGAATCGACGGTACGGTGTTCTTCCTTGGCTTCGTAGTACATCTTCGCCTCTTCCTTGCCGCCGGCCTGCTTGATGGCCGGATAGAGGATTTCTTCCTCCAGCTGGGTGTGGATCTGCAGTTCCTGCTCGATGCGGTGCAGCAGCTCGGCGCGTTTCTTGACGGCGCGCTCGGTAGTGGAGGACAGCTCCTCCAGCAGTTTTTTCACCAGTTCATGGTCCTTGGTCAGCAGCTCGATAGCGTTCATGGATTCACCTCTTCATGGGCTGGATAAACACGGTCTTGCACAGGGATGGAGCCGGGTTCAAGCGAAAGGGTTCAATGCCGATGATGGCCGGCACGATCAACGTTGCGGCCCCTGGCCGCCGATGGCCAAGGCGGCGCGCAAGGCGGCCAGGTGGGTCAGGCCCTGGGGCAGGTTGCCGAGGAAATGGCCTTGCACGGGATCGATCATTTCCGAGTAGATGCCCACGCCGTGGGCAAGGCCAGCCAGCGCGTCGCCGTAGGCAGCCCGGGCGCGCTCGTCCTGGCCGAGCAGGGCCCAGGCCTCGATCAGCCAGAAGGTGCAGGCCAGGAAGCACCCTTCCTCCTGCGCGGCCTGGCTGTAGCGATAGTGGAAAGCCCCGGCGCCGAGCTCTTCATGGACCGCGTCCAGGGTGCTGCGCAAGCGCTCCACCGACGGGTAGCCGAAGCGCACGGCCAGGGCCACGGATGCATCCAGACGATCACTGTCCGGGTAGAACAGATACGCCTGGCGCGCCTCGCTCCAGCAGTGCTTCTCGATCCACTCCCGGACCCGCTCGCGTTCGCGCTGCCAGCGTTCGCGGCAGGTGGTCGGCAGGTGCCCGCCATCAGCCAGTTCGATGGCCCGGCTGAGGGCCTGCCAGCAACTGATCTTCGAGGTGGTGTAGTGGCGGCTTTGCTGCAGCTCCCAGATCCCGGCGTCCGGCTGACGCCAGCGGTCCGCGCATTGGTCGGCCAGGCGCGAGAGGATCATGGCGCTGGAGGTGTCGAGAATGTTGCCGCTATCGATGAAGCAGCGCGCGGTCTCGAAGATATCGCCGTACACCCCGTGCTGGAGCTGGTCGCGTGCGTCGTTGCCGACCACTGGCGGAGAATTCTTGTAGCCCGGCAGGTCAACGGGCCGCACGCACTCGCCCAAGGCACCATCGAGTGTGTAGAACACCCGCGGCCCGTGCTCGCCGAGGCGGCGCAACAACCAGGTGAAGGCCGCCTTGGCCTCCGGTTGCGCACCGATGCCGATAAAGGCTTCGATGGTGTAGCTGGCGTCCCTGATCCAGGCGAAGCGGTAGTCGTAGTTCTTCAGGCCACCGATGCGCTCGGGCAACGAGGTGGTCGCCGCCGCCATGATCGAACCGCTGGGCGAGGACAGCAGCAGTTTCAACGCCAGGGCATTGCGTACCACCGTGGACCTGTACGGTCCGTCGTAGTGCAGGGTCGTTGCCCATTGCCGCCATTCGCGGTCGGAGCCGTCGATACGCTGGTCGATCAGTTCCAATGGCGGTACCACCAACGGCTCGTTGTGCCCGGCGATCAGCGCGAGCACGGTTTTCTCGCCCTTCGAGACCCGGGCGCGGGCCCTGACGCCGAGATCGTCCTTGCGCTGGATGGCCAGCCGCTCGTCATGCAGGAACAGCCCAAGAATGTCGCCGGCATAGAACACGCAGCCATTATCGTTCGACGCCAGGTAGGGGCTGACGGTGTCGGCCTGGGTGCCGAAATCGATGGCGACATCGAACTCGAGGCTGCCCTCCAGGCCTTCGATGCGCCGCGCCAGTTCGGCCCAGGGCAGGCGCCCGGCGGGGCCACTGTTCAAGGATTCGACCAGGCGCGCGCGGCCACTGGCGGTGATGAACAGGGTTTCCAGCACGTTGCTGTCGGGCAGGTAGCGCCGCTCGGTGCGAAAGGCTTCGCAGGGGGTGATCGCGAAATAGCCGCCAGTCCTGGGCGACAGCAGGCGGTCGAACAAGGGCGGCGAGTCCATGTGCGGCACGCACCACCAGTCGATGGAGCCATCCAGTCCGATCAGCGCCACCGAGCGGCCATCGCCCAGCGCCGCATATTCCTCCAGCAGCAGCCAGCCGCCCTGGTCGCGTCGAGGTTCGCCGTGTTGGGTGTCAGGGGTCGAGTCTGTGGTCACGGTGCGGCCTCTTGAGCGGTGGGGTCTGTTTCTGGGACAGGCCGGTGAAGGCGGGAGTTCGTCCGGAATCAGGCTGAACGCGCTGCCGCGCGCGGCGGTCAACCGCAGCATCGACGCACAAGGGAGCTGCAAGGGTGGATATCGCAACGCTATTGGAAGAACTGCTGGCCGCTCGTGGGCCCGGTGGCCAGGAGGACGAGGTGCGGGTGATCTGTCAGCGGATGCTGGAGCCGCTTTGCGATGAAACCCGCATCGACGAGGCCGGCAACCTGGTCGCAGTGATCCGTGCCGGGGGCGACGCCGACCCTGCCTCATCGATCAGGGTCATGGCGCATCTGGACGAGATCGCCATGATCGTCAAGAACGTCATGCCCGACGGCACCCTGCAAGTGCTGGCGCTGGGCGGCGCGCAACCGATCAGCTTCGGGGTCTGCCCGGTGGATATCCTTGGCGACCGCCTGGTGTGTCCCGGAGTGCTGTCCTACGGGTCCATGCATAACAGCGGAAACAGTGCCAACGGGCGTGACGTGCTCAAGGGGGCGGTGCAGTGGAAGGATGTGCATGTCGTCACCCGCCAGACCAGGGCGCAGCTCGAAAGCGCCGGGGTTCGCCCTGGCACCCGTGTGGTTTTCAGCCAGCACTGGCGCAAGCCTTTCCGCGTAGGGGACTGTATTGCAGCGCACTTTCTCGATGACCGCGCGCCGTTGGTCGCGGTTATCGAATGCGCCAGGCGCCTGGTCGAGCGGCGCGAGCAACTGCAGCAGGATGTCTGGTTCGTGTTGACCACGATGGAGGAGGAATCCAATGCCGGTGCCATGTACGCCGCTTCATGGCTGCCGGGCAACACTACCCTCGCCGTCGAGGTCGGGCCTGTACTCGACGAGTACGGCACGCGCCTGTGCGCCGACCCGATCGTCAATACGGGTGACCAAAAAGGCTATTACAGCCGCAGCGTGGTACAGGGCTTGCTCGCGGCCTGCACGCGGGCAGGGTATGACCCACAGGCGGCGCTACTGGTGGATTTTGCCTCGGATGCCAGCGCGGTGCTCAGCAGCGGCATTGATGCCCGCGCGGGCTGCATCGCCATTCCTACGGAAAATACCCACGGTTTCGAGATGGTCGTGTTGGACGGCATAACAGCCTGTGCGGCCAGTCTGGTGGAATACCTGATCCGGCCGCAGGCCGGTTGATCAGAGAATCGGCTTGCCGCCCGTCACCGCATAGCGCGAGCCCGAGATATAGCTGCCTTCGTCCGAGCCGAGCAGCACATAGATCGGCGCCACCTCGACGGGCTGGCCCGGACGACCAAGCGGTGTCTGCGAACCGAAGTTCTTCACCGCGTCTTCAGGCATGGTCGCCGGGATCAGCGGCGTCCAGATCGGGCCCGGCGCGACGCTGTTGACGCGGATGCCCTTGCTGCCGAGCAACTGCGCAAGGCCTGCGGTGAAGTTGGCGATGGCGCCCTTGGTGGTGGCGTAGGCCAGCAGGGTCGGGGTCGGGTCGTCGGAATTGACCGAGCTGGTATTGATGATCGAGCTGTCGGCAGGCATGGACGGCAACGCAGCCTTGCAAATGCGGAACATAGCGGTGATGTTCACATCGAAGGTGCGCACCCATTCCTCGTCGTCGATGTCGTCCAGGCTTTCCCGGGTCATCTGGAACGCGGCATTGTTGACCAGGATGTCGATGCGGCCGAACCGGCCCACGGTCTTCTCGACGATATCCTGGCAGTGCGCCTTGCTCGCCAGGTCGCCAGGCAGCAACAGGCACTGGCGCCCGGCAGCCTCTACCCAGCGTGCGGTTTCCTGGGCGTCTTCATGCTCATCAAGATAGGCGATGGCCACATCCGCACCTTCGCGTGCGTAAGCGATCGCCACGGCGCGGCCAATGCCGCTGTCGCCGCCGGTGATCAGGGCGATCTTGTCCTGCAGGCGACCGCTGCCGGTATAGCTTTGTTCGCCGCAGTCGGGGTATGGCTCCATCTTGCGCTGCGAGCCGGGGACGTCCTGGGGTTGGGTGGGGAAAGGCGGGGTAGGGTAGTCGTGCATGGCGATTCTCCTTCGTTCGATGAGGCTGATATGAATTCGAAAGACAGGGCCGTGCAGGGTTGAGGTGGATCCCGGGTCGGTGCGACGAGCGGTCCTGTGCCGCGATTCCACTGAATCTTTATGCCGTGCCTGGTTCTACCGCAGACGTTCAAACGCAACCGGGAGCATCGAGTGCCGCGCATCATCACCCCGTCCACCCCCGAACACGAGATCAACGAACGCAATGCCAGGATGTTCGGTTCGCCCAAGGAACGCCTGGATTTCTACCGCCGCGAGATTCAGTACGAAACCAGCATCCTGGCCAACCGCACCGACGCCTACCTCACCGCACAGTCGTTCCTGGTGATCGCCTTCGTGTCGTGCATGGGCAACCTGAATCCCGGCTGGGGCCCGAGCTTCACGCTCATGGTCGCGCCGTTCCTGGCATTGCTCGGGGTGTTGAGTTCGCTCAATGCCTGGCCGGGCATCCATGCGGCGTTCAAGATCATCGAGCATTGGCAGCTCAAGCAAAGTCATCTGCTGCGCAGCGAGCCGATGATGGGCCTGGCCTATGACGAGTCGCCGCTGTTCAGCGAGGCGGAAACCTCGCGGGTCGGGCATCGCAAGTCGCTGCTGTTTTCCCTGCGCACGCCGTGGATCTTCCTGCTGTTCTGGATCGTGCTGGGCAGCTACTCGGTGTATATCCAGATGGCCTGAAGGAATACGGGGCCTTGCCGGCCCCGTATCGATCGATGCGGCTTCAGTACCTGCGACGCCTCAGCGTTGCCAGGGCAAAGCCGCCCAGCAGCACCATCGCCCCGGCCAGCAGCAGGCCCGGCGCCTTGTGCAACTTCGGTGAAGCCTGTTCGACGGGCTCCCAGCCGTCCTCCGGTTCGACGAAGGCCGAAGCCTCCACCAGCGTCACCGGCAGCACGGCACCGTCTACCAGGGTCAGGGCAAGGTCGCGGATCTCCCCGGCGACCCGGTCCGGAAACACCGGCTCACCCTCGGGATCGAGGCTGTCGTAGATGAAGCGGGTGCCCTCCAGCCAGCCCACTGCCGTGAGCAGTTCAGGGCCGAGGTAGTACTTGCCATCGAGGAAAAACCCCGGGAACTGGTGGGCGCGCTCGATGCTTTCCACCTGGTAGCGCTCGCCGGCCTTCATGCCTGTTGCTGGATCGATCATGGTTGCGTTCTCCTTCATACGTAATCCGTGCCCAGGGTTCCGGCCGCCGCACCCGGCACCAGGATGACCTTGCGGCAGTCATCCTCCTTCTGGTCGAACATCTTGTAGCCCAGCGCCGCTTCTTCCAGGGCCAGGCGGTGGGTGACGATCATTTCCGGTTGCAGCCGCCCGGCCTCGATATGTTCGAGCAGCTCCGGCAGGTACTTTTGCACGTGGGTCTGGCCCATCTTGAAGGTCAGGCCCTTGTCGAACGCGTCACCGAACATGAAGCCGTGGATAAAGCCCGAGTAGACCCCGGGCACGCTGACCACGCCGCCGCGGCGCACCGCAGCGATGCACTGGCGCAGCGCCTTGCCGCTGCTGGTTTCGATCTTCAGCGCGGTGAGCACCGTTTCGGTGGTGCTGCCCTTGGCTTCGAAACCGACCGCATCGATCACCGCGTCCACCCCGCGCATGCCCGGGGTCTGGCGAATGATGCTGTCGGCCGGGTCGTCGTCCTGCTCGAAGTTGATCGGGATCGCCCCGTAGGCTTCACGGGCGTAGGCCAGGCGATAGTCGTTGTCGTCGACGATGAAAATGGTCTGGGCGCCGAGCATGCGTGCGCAGGCTGCGCTGAGCAGGCCAACCGGGCCTGCACCATAGATGGCCACCGACGAACCCTGGCCGACCCCGCCGTTGATCACGGCCTGCCACGCGGTGGGCAGGATATCGGAGAGGAACAGGACCTTGTCGTCGGCCAGGCTGGTCGGCACCTTGAACGGCCCGACGTTGGCCTTGGGCACCCGCACGTAATCGGCCTGCCCGCCTGGAACCCCGCCATACAGGTGGCTGTAGCCGAACAGCGCTGCCCCTGGTGGAATGGCTTTCTTGTTGATGATGGCGCCACGCCCGGTGTTCGTGGTCTCGCAGGCCGCGAACAGGTCCTGGTTGCAGAAGAAGCAACTGCCGCAGGCGATCACGAACGGGATCACCACCCGGTCGCCGACCTGCAGGTTGGTCACCGCGCTGCCGGTGTCCTCGACGATGCCCATGAACTCATGGCCGAAGATGTCGCCATGCTCGGTTTCGGGGATTTTGCCGTGGTAAAGGTGCAGGTCCGAGCCGCAGATGGCGGTGGCGGTAACCCGCAGGATAATGTCGTCGGGCTCGTGTAGTTGCGGGTCCGGCACGGTATCCACTCTGACGTCGTTGGCGCCGTGATAGGTCAATGCTCTCATGCGCTGTCACTCCCTTGGTGGTGGTACGGTCTATTCAGGGGAAGCCGGCAGGCGGGGCAAAGTTCACACGGATTGATCGGAGGTGCGCCGCAGCGGGCCGCTGCCTGTAGAATCCAGCGTCTGTACGCTGCGAGATTCAGCATGTCCTTTATTCGTCCAATGCTGGTGTCCCTGGATGGCCCCAAGGGAACTGGCAAGACCACGCTACTGGAAGCCGTCACCCGGGTGCTGAGGTGCGACGGCCGAAAGGTGATCCGCCTTAGCGAGCGAAACAACGATCCCCACCGGGCCGAAACCATGGCGCTGGTCAATCGGCTCGCCCGGCACCCCGACGCGGACCTGGAGCTGGAGGTATGCGAACGCCTTGCAGACAGCCGTGCCTGGATTTCCCGGCAGGTCCTGCCCGGGCAACCCGCAGGCAGCATCATCCTGATGGACCGCTGGTACCCGTCCGAGGCGGCATTCCGGCGCAGGGTGCCGTTTGCCGAGGTGTTGCGGATCAACCTGGAGCGCGGCGTACAGGTGCCGGACCTGGCGGTGGGCGTGCTGACCGATCCGCAGGTGTCCTGGGCAAGGGCGGCGTCACGCACACGAGGGCTGGGGAGCACCGTCATCCTCAGGTTGGAGGAGCATGTCGCCGCTACCCGGGCCTTCGAGCAGGCGGCGCTGCAGCAGGGGTGGTTCCTGTGCCGCAACGAAGGGACGGTGGAGGAAGCGACCCTGGCGGTGGTGGCTGCGATACGCCGGATAGCAGCACCGCCAAGGCTGCAAGACCACCCTGATTAGAGCAGCGCCGCAAGCACCGTTTGCAGGCGTCCGAGGGTTTGGGCACCGCTGGGCTGCATGGGTTCGCGCAGCTCGTTGGCGATCAGACCCTGCACGCTGAGCGCAGCCTTGACCACGGCGGGATTGGCTTCGCAGAAGGCGGTCTGGATCCACGGCAACAGGCGATAGAACACTGCCCGGGCCGCGCTGATATCACCTTCGTCCATATGCCGCATCATCTGCACGTAGAGGTCTGCCCGGACATGCGCCGAAGCGGAGATGGCGCCGGCACCGCCCAAGGCGAGATGGGTGAAGATCTGCAGGTCTTCGCCGGCCAGCACCTGGGCATGGCCATCGCTGATCAGGGCCAGGGTGGTTTCGATGTCGCCACCACAATCCTTCACCGCCACGATATTCGGGTGACGCACGATCCGGCGCAGTGTCTCCCGCTCGATGCGCACGCCGGTGCGATAGGGAATGTCATAGACCACCAGGGCAACGGACGCGGCATCGGCCACGGTCTGGAAGAACGACTCAATACCCTGCTGCGACGGCCGGATATAGCACGGCGCCGGGACCAGCAGCCCGGCGATCTGGCGCTGCTGGATTTTCTCCTGGAAGGCCAGGACCTCCTGCAGGTTGTAGCCCGACAGGCCCATGATCACCTGATGCGGCTGGGCGACCTGCAGCACTGCATCCAGCACCGCAAGCTGTTCGCCCTTGTCCAGGGCGGCGGCTTCGCCAGTGGTGCCGCACACCACCAGGCCCCGTGTGCCTTCGGCGAGCAGCTTCTTCGCCAGGCCTTGAAGCGCCTCGAAATCGACCTCGCCGGAACGAAAGGGTGTGGCCAGTGCAACCCAGATACCGCGCAAATCAGACATGCATTACTCCTCGGGTAGACCGAACTGGGCGCCAGAGGAGAGAAGGGGAATCAAGCGGGGGAGACCTTGCGCTATCTGTCCTGTCAGCTCATCTGACGGGACAGCGCCCCGGTCAAATGAGCGGCTGTTTCTTGGATTTCTTGGCAACGGACAGGCATGCGCTGGCCGGGGCGTGAAGGCCCGGGGCAGTTGGCATGTCGTCGTTGCTCAAGATCATGGTGGTTCTGTGCTTAAGGAAATGTATCCGGATGATGCGCAAGGTCCGGGCGCTTAGTCAACACCCGAGCGCAGGCGCATGCCGGGAGATGTTCAGCGCCCTTGAGATCGAGCGCCGCCCGCGCGGCGCATCGCTGGCAAGTCGGACCGCCGAACCGCAGCTCCCACACTTGTTGCAACGTGCCTATGTCTGTCAGGCCATGGTTGACCGCCTTGTTCGTACGACGCGATACCGCGCCGAGCCCAACTGCATCCACGCGGTACATCGCCGAACATCCAAAGGCTGGCAACGGAGATCTCACAGGCCATGGTGCGTTGCAACAAATGTGGGAGCTGGCTTGCCAGCGATGCGCCGCGCGGGCGGCGCTCGGTCTGGAGAACGCTGAAGATCTCCCGGCATGCGCTCAGTGGCCATAACGCGGTCCATCGCAGGCAAGCCACGCTCCTGATCACGTCCTCAGATGAAACATTCCAGCCCAGCCCGTGTCCTGCGCGCAAATATTTGATAGCCTCCTATCATTTCGGAGGATTCCCATGACAACCAACGCCCAGTCAAAGCTCGCAGCACGCTACGGCGCGCACGACATCGCACCGCTCGATGCCTGGAACGAAACCCTCGACCAGTTGCTTGATCATCGCAGCGTCCGCTCTTTCACCGATCAACCTCTGCCTGAAGGCACCCTCGAGACGTTGGTCGCCGCGGCGCAGTCCGCCTCCACGTCATCCAATCTCCAGGTCTGGAGCGTTGTGGCGGTGCAGGATGCCGGCCGCAAAAAGCGTCTGTCCGAACTCGCCGGCAACCAGGCCTATATTCACCAGGCGCCGCTGTTCCTGGTCTGGCTTGCAGACCTGTCCCGTGTCTCGCGTATCGCGGAGCAGCAAGGGGTTGAACTGGAGGCATTGCCGTACCTGGAAAGCCTGCTGTTGGGCACCATCGACGCAGCGCTGGCTGCGCAGAACGCCGTGGTTGCCCTGGAGTCGCTTGGGCTCGGGAGTGTCTATATCGGCGGCATCCGCAATGACATCGAAGGCGTCGCCAGGGAGCTGGGGCTGCCTGCCCAGGTTTATCCGGTGTTCGGCCTGTGCGTGGGCTATCCCTCCACTGAGCGCCCGGCCAAGGTAAAGCCGCGCTTGCCACAGCAGGCGGTGCTGCATCACGAAACCTATACGACCGCCGGCGAGGAACAGGTGCTCTCGGAATACGATGCGCGCCTGGGGGCCTTCTATCAACGCGAGGGCATGAAGGCGTCGGGCTGGTCGGAGCAGGTGGTCAGCAGGCTGCGCAATGTTTCGAGCCTGCACGGGCGTGAAGCGCTTCTGGGTGAGCTGGCGCGGATGGGGTTCGGGCTGCGCTAGCGAGAACGTGTTGGGATTATCGGCGGCTGCCCGGCTTTCATGGTATTTGCCGGGCAACCGCGTCGGGGGCATATCTGAAAACGGTCATCACCCTCAGGGTTCGGGGAACGGCAAAGGTGCGGTCGTAGGGCGCCGCACGGCGAACACGTTAAGGGTCATGGCCACCAGGGCGTAGTACCCGAAGATCGCCACCAGCTCGACTACCGCGGGCTCGCCGAACGCATTCACCGCTTCCTGGTAGCGTTCATCACTAACGCGACGCGTACGGTAGAGCTCTTCGCCCAGGTGGTAGACGATGGCCTCGTCTTTCTGGACGAAAGCCGGCGTACGCTGTGCTCGCAGGGCATCGATGACTTCGTCACTCAGCCCGCTGCCGCGCGCAATGGGCTCATGAATCTGCCACTCGGCCTGGGACTGCCACCACGCTGCGGTGAGCAGAATCGCCAGCTCGCTCAAACGCAGGTCCAGCCGGGTGTGGTACCTGCAGAAGGCCCCGAGGCGTTGTGCATGATCAGCCAGTGCCGGGCTATGGATCCAGGCGAGGAAGGGACCATCCAGGTTTCCCCGTGGCCCCTGGAGGATGTCACTCAGCACCTTGCGCTGATCCGGGCTCATCTCGTCTTCATGGAGTGAGGTCAATCGGGATTGAATGTTCATAAGCGCTTTCTCAAACTCCTGCGATTGCGCTGTCTATCGCCAGTGCGAGCTTATCCACGATTTCGTCGATATGACGTGAATCGATGATGTAGGGCGGTGCCAGCAGAATGTGGTCCCCTCGTTGTCCATCTATGGTTCCGCCCATGGGGTAGCACATCAGGCCCTGTGCCATGGCGGCTTTCTTCACCCGCGCATGCAGTTTGATCGAGGGATCGAAAGGCGTTTTCGTGGCGCGCTCATTGACCAGTTCAATACCGCGAAATAGCCCGCGTCCTCGCACGTCACCCACATGAGGGTGCTCGCTGAAGCGCTCGGCCAGGCGGGCTCGCAGGGTGTCCCCCAGCGTGACGACCTGGTTCAGAAGCCCGCGTTTCTCGATGGTTTTCTGCACAGCCAGGGCAGCGGCACAGGCGGTGGCGTGGCCTATATAGGTGTGGCCGTGCTGGAAGAAGCCGGAACCGTTGGCGATAGCATCACGGATCTTCGCGCTGACCAGGGTGGCACCAATCGGCTGGTAACCGGCGCCCAACCCTTTGGCGATGGTGATCAGGTCGGCCGTGATGCCTTCCTGTTCGGCGGCGAACAGCGAGCCGGTGCGGCCCATGCCACACATGACTTCGTCGAGAATCAGCAGCACGCCGTGGCGATCGCAGATGTCACGGACCCGTTTGAAATAGCCCGCTGCAGCCGGAACGGCACCCAAGGTCGCGCCTACCACAGGCTCGGCGATGAACGCCATGACGTTGTCCGGGCCCAGGCGGTGGATTTTCGCTTCCAGTTCCTCGCTCAGCCGCTGGACATACTGCTCGACGGTCTCACCGGGGGCCTGATCACGGTAGGCATAGCTCGGGCTGACATGGCTGACGTCAATCAGCAGTGGCTCGAACTGCCGGCGTCGCCATTCGTTACCACCCGCCGCCAGGGCGCCCAGCGTGTTGCCGTGATAGCTCTGGCGGCGCGCAATCACATGCTTGCGACCGGGCTGGCCAATTTCAACGAAGTACTGCCTGGCCAGTTTGAGTGCAGTTTCCACCGCTTCCGAACCGCCCGACACGAAATAGACCGACTCCAGGCCTTTCGGGGCGCGGGCGACGAGAAAATCCGCCAGCTCTTCCATGACCTCGGTGGTGAAGAAGGAGCTGTGGGCGTAGGCCAGTTGGCCAACCTGCCGACGTACCGCCTCGATGACCTCGGGGTCGCTGTGGCCAAGGCAGGACACCGCTGCGCCGCCACTGGCATCCAGATAGCGTTTCCCGGTGCTGTCGATCAGATAGGGCCCGTCGCCTGCTACGGCTGTGGGGTAGGTATGGTTGAAGCTTCGATGCAACACGTGGCTCATGATCACCTCCGGGGTTTGCGCAAATATTACTTGCATATAAATCATAAGCAACGGATATTTGCATCACGCCATCGGAAGCGCCGCTCGCACCGCGCGGTTTGGCGCGCACAACCGGCATGGAACTGCCGCCAATAACAATCAGGGGCCTGCCCCAAATCTTGCTACTGCCGCTTTCCCTCGGGCCGACAACGGCAACCGAGCCTCACCCTTAAAGAGGAAAGACGATGAAAAAATTTCTTAAGGTATCGCTTGCAGCTGTTGCTCTTGCCATTTCAGGCACTTCCATGGCCGCCGGAAAAGAGCTGCTGATCGCAACAGACACGGCGTTCGTGCCTTTCGAGTTCAAGCAGGGCAATGAGTATGTGGGCTTCGATATCGATCTGTGGGCGGCAATCGCCAAAGAGCTGGGGGTGACCTACAAGCTCAAGCCGATGGACTTCAACGGCATCATTCCTGCGCTGCAAACCCATAACGTGGACGCGGCGCTAGCGGGTATCACGATCAAGGAAGAGCGCAAGCAGGCCATCGATTTCTCCGACGGCTACTACGACAGCGGCTTCCTGCTGATGGTCAAGAGCGACAACGACAGCATCAAGGGTGAGGCAGACATTGCCGGCAAAAGCCTGGCGGTGAAAAGCGGCACGTCGGCAGCCGACTATGCCAAGGCAAACCTCAAGGCCAAGGATCTGCGTCAGTTCCCCAACATCGACAACGCCTACCTTGAGCTGCGCACGGGGCGCGTCGATGCCGCCATGCACGACACGCCGAACGTGCTGTATTACATCAAGACCGCCGGCGAAGGCCAGGTCAAGGCCGTGGGCGCACAGATGATGGCCCAGCAATACGGTATCGGCTTCCCCAAAGGCAGCGAATTGCGTGAGCCGGTCAACGCGGCCCTGAAGAAGCTTCGGGAGGATGGCACCTACGCCAAGATCTATGAGAAGTGGTTTGGCACTCAGCCACAGTAAACCCTCCCCAGTTTTCTAAGAGTTCACCGTTATGCAATTTCAATGGAGCGCTGTCTGGGATGCGCTCCCGGTTCTGCTGGACGGCGCCAAACTCACGCTCTGGATCTCGATCCTGGGCCTGATCGGCGGCGCAATCATCGGCGTGATCGCGGGCTTTGCCCGCGCTTACGGCGGTTTCTTCAGCAGCCGGGTAGCGCTGGTATTCATCGAGCTGATTCGTGGCACGCCCATCATGGTGCAGGTGATGTTCATCTACTTCGCCTTGCCCCTGATGATTCCGGTGCGCATCGATCCGTTCGGGGCCGCCGTGTTCACCATCATGATCAACTCGGGCGCCTACATCGGCGAGATCACCCGGGGAGCCGTACTGTCGATCAACAACGGCTTCCGTGAAGCCGGGCTGGCGCTGGGACTCTCGCGCCGCGACACCCTGCGCTATGTGATCACGCCCCTGGCGTTTCGCCGGATGATTCCGGCGCTGGGCAACCAGTGGATCGTCAGTATCAAGGATACGTCGTTGTTCATCGTCATCGGCGTGGCCGAACTGACCCGCCAGGGCCAGGAAGTGATCGCCGGCAATTTCCGTGCGATGGAGGTCTGGTCTGCCGTGGCCGTGATCTACCTGATCATTACCCTGGTGCTCAGCTACATCCTGCGCCGTATGGAAGCGAGGTTGAAAATCCTGTGATCGAATTCAAGAACGTTTCCAAGCACTTCGGCAGCACCCAGGTGCTGCACAACATCGACCTGAGCATTGCCGCCGGTGAGGTCGTGGTCATCATCGGGCCCTCGGGCTCCGGCAAATCCACCTTGCTGCGCTGCATCAACAAGCTGGAAGAAGTCACCGAAGGCGAGCTGATCGTCGACGGCTTGAAGGTCAATGACCCCAAGGTCGACGAGCGCCTCATTCGCCAGGAAGCCGGCATGGTGTTCCAGCAGTTTCATCTGTTCCCGCAGATGACGGCCCTGGAAAACGTGGCCTTCGGGCCGATCCGGGTGCGCGGGGCAAGCAAGGCCGAAGCCCATGCACTCGGTCGTGAACTGCTGGCCAAGGTCGGCCTGGCCGAACGCGCCGAGCATTATCCGTCGCAACTGTCCGGTGGCCAGCAACAACGGGTCGCCATCGCCCGGGCGCTGGCGGTCAAGCCCAAGATGATGCTGTTCGACGAACCTACTTCTGCGCTGGATCCGGAACTGCGTCATGAAGTGCTGACCGTGATGAAGGCGCTGGCGGAGGAGGGCATGACCATGGTCATCGTCACCCACGAAGTGGACTTCGCACGCAAGGTCGCCAGCCGCCTGATCTTCATCGACAAGGGGCGCATCGCCGAAGATGGCAAGCCACAAGAGCTGATCGCCAATCCACCCAGCCCGCGCTTGCGCGAATTTCTCCAGCACGTTTCATAAGGGGCAACGCGATGCTCGCTCAACTTCACATCGCCGCAAACGCGTTCGAAACAGGACGGCGCCTGGGCGAATTCGGTCGTCGATCGGTACACGAAAAACTGCGCACATTGCCGCTCTGGCAGCACCTCGCATCACTGGCCGACACGGCCAAGGCGCAGCAAATGAAAACGCTGGTGCGTGAACGGTATCCACGTTACTGGCAGGAGATCGAAGGCCTCGCCGCCGGGCTCGAGTTGCCCGTCGACGAAGTCTTCATGTGGAACTGCCGGGGTGATTTTCCAGGGCTGGCCAGTGTGGATGGCTGCACCACGGTGTTCGGTCAGGCAGAGCAGGGGACGCTGATCGCCCACAACGAAGACGGCTTGCCGCAATTGCGCGGCGATTGCGCGATTGTCCACGCCAGGCAGGAGGAGGGTGCGGCCTTCATTAGCTTCGTCTATCCCGGCTCGATTCCGGGCCATACCTTTGCGGTCAACGAGTTCGGCGTCGTTGCAACGGTCAACAACATCCGCCCCAGGGATATCCCGGCCGGCGTGCCGCGGATGATTCTGGGCCGCGCATCGCTGGATGCCCGAACGGTGGATGAGGCAATCGCGGCGGTGTCCCAAACGCCTCGCGCCGGGGCGTTCCACCACGCCTTCGGGCAAGCGGGCAGCGCTCGTGTCGTCAGCGTCGAAGCAACCTCGCATGGCGTTGCCGTTCGTGAGGTCGAAGCAGCGGCTGGGCACTCGAACCATCTGGTTGATTCGTCGTTTGCCGATTTCAGGCAGATCGTGACCGGTAGTTCCGGAGCGCGCCAGCACCGGATCGATCACTTGCTGGCCGGCTCCAGGCCCAAGCTCGATCCGACGCTCGCCCTGCGGATCCTGCGCGACGAGGAGGAGGGAACAACGTTGCCAGTCTACCGCTGTGCGCAAGATGATCCCGATGACGAAAACACCCTGGCCACGGCGATCTTCACGCTGACGTCCAGCGCTGTAGAATGGCGGGTTTATGCGCGCCGAGCGACAGATCACCCTGACGCCCAAGGCGACGTTGTGTTAGTCCAATAGCGGATAGCGCCGATGACGCAGTTCAATGAATCCCTCCCAGAAACAGTGGCTGAGCTGAAACAGCTGCTGGCTGCCATCGATAGGCAGGAAGTGGATATCGCTCTGGGCGGCAGCTCGACGCGGGTGCTGACCCAGATGATCGAATCGCCGCAACACGCGGCGGTGTCTTCGATCACGGAGCTGGCCGCGCAGTTCGGCGTCAACGCCTCGACGCTATCCAGGCTCGCCCGGCGTCTTGGGTACTCGGGGTTCAGCAAACTGCAGGACGTCTTCCGTCGGGAGCTGACAGAGGGCAAGAGCTTCTACAGCGACCAGGCGTCACGCCTGGTGGTCAATACCGAAGGCGCTGGGGCTATCAGCCAACTGGCGCGACTGGGTCGCCAGGAAAGCGCCAACATCGCCAGTATGGTGGAGCAGATCGACCCGGCCGCGTTCGACGAGGTCGTGGGCCTGCTTTGCAGCGCCAGGCGCGTGCGCATCCATGGCATGAGGCAATTCAACTCGCTGGCGCTGTTCATGTCCTACGGGCTTGGGATGCTTCGGCCTGATGTCAGCGCACTGGACTCCAGTCGACAAGGTGTTGCCGATGCGCTTGCCCAGCTGGATGCCGGCGACGTGCTGGTCGTCGCCAGCTGCTTCCCGTACACCCCGAGCGTGCTGGCGACCGCCGAGGTGGCCACACGGCACGGGATAAAGGTGGTGGCCTTGACCGACTCCGCCAGTTCGCCCTTGGCCAAGACCGCGCTGCACAGCTTCTACGTCCCCAACCACAGCCTGTTCTACAGCAACAGCATGTGCGCGTTCATGCTCCTGGCGCAGGGACTGCTCAGTGCGGTCGCCGGCTCCCTGGGCGAGGCCGCGGTCGCAGCGCTCAAGTATCGTGAAGAGCTGATATCCGAGTTGAATGCTTCGCTGTAGAGCTTCAGGTGTAAGTTCGTCGAATCAGTACCTTACAAGGCTCATGAACATTTATGACATGACCTGTCGTTTAACATAATATACATTATGCGAATCTATATGCCTTCCAATCAGCCCACACCTGCACTACATTCCAAAACCCTAAATCGATGCAGAACGTCATCCATGCCGCACCACCCATCCGCCGAGCGCGTCATCGATCTTTACGAGCGCCATGCCCGAACCTGGAGTCGCCTGCGTGGCGATCGATTGATCGAACGCAAATGGATCGAACGTTTTCATTCACTGCTGCCTCCGTGCTCGGCCATCCTCGACCTTGGCTGCGGTTCCGGCCAGCCCGTGGCGCGCTATCTGATCGAAGCCGGCCATGGGTTGACCGGCGTGGATTCTTCGAGGCAAATGATCGCCTTGTGCAGCGAGCGTTTTGCCGGGCATCGATGGATCCACGGGGATATGCGCAGCGTGGCTTTGAACCGCCAGTTTGCCGGCATCCTGGCCTGGAACAGCTTTTTTCATCTGGCGCACGAGGATCAGCGCCGGATGTTCCAGGTGTTCAAACGCCACGCGGCGCCCGGTGCATTGCTGATGTTCACCAGTGGCCCCAGCCATGGCGAGGCCCTTGGCGAACTCGAGGGCGAGACGCTGTATCACGCCAGCCTTGATCCGCAGGAGTACCGGGCATTGTTGAAAAGCCATGGTTTCGTGGTGCTGGATCATGTTGCCGAGGATCCGGAAAGCGGCGGCCTGACCGTCTGGCTGGTTCGTGCCCTGCTGGACTGATATTCATCCTATTTATAACTAAACTAAATGAATATTTAATTGAGTTATATAAAGGCTGACCCTCAAGACCCACTCTCCACGCCTGTCTCGTCGAACCGCAACAACCGCCCGGCATTCCCCAGCACCAGCAAGGTACTCAGGTTGTGCAGCAACGCCGCGATCATCGCGCCTGCTGCGCCGAGCAGGCCAAAGGCCGCTGCCACCACTATCGCCAGGGTCCAGCCGAGGCCGATCACCACGTTCCACTGCAATGTGCGCCGACATTCCCTGCTCAAGCGCACGCAGGTGCCCAGCCGGCGCAGATCGCCGTTGATCAGTACGATATCCGCCGCTGCCAGGGCAATATCCGCCCCGCCCGCCCCCATTGCCACGCCCACTGCACCAGCCTTCAGTGCCAGCGAGTCGTTGATGCCGTCACCCACCACCATGGGCCGGAAGCCGGCCTGCAATTCGCGGTTGACGTGATGCAGCTTGTCCTCGGGCAGCGCCTGGGCGACTACCTGGGTAATACCGGCCTGCTGCGCAACCGCTTCGGCAACGCTTTGCCGGTCGCCGGTCAGCAGCAGTTGCCGGTGCAGGCCCAGCTCACGCAGTTGCGCCAGTGCTTGCGGGGCCTCCTGCCGTAGCGTGTCGGCGAGCAGCAGCCAGGCGATGAAGCGGCGCTCCAGGGCGAGGCCGGCGATCGGGCCGTCGTGTTCCGGAATCGGCGGAATGGCGATGCCCAGTTGCGCGAACAGTTCCGGGCGACCCAGTGCGGCCTCTCCCCGCTTCGTCCTGGCAACCACGCCGAAGCCCTGGCGTTCATGCACGTCGCTCAGCGTCGGCAATTGCTGGTGAGGCACCAGGCGCGCCAATGCGCGACTCACCGGATGACTGCTCGCTGCCCCGAGGCCGGCGGCCAGCTCGATGATTTCACTGTCCGGGTGTTCGCTGCCCGCCGGGATGATGCGCTGCAGGTGCAGCGAGCCATGGGTCAGGGTGCCGGTCTTGTCGATCACCAGGGACGACAGGTCCGCCAGTTCTTCGAGGAACGCCGAGCCGCGGATCAGGATGCCGTGCCGTGCCGCCACGGCGATGCCGGCAATCGCCGTGGCCGGAGCCGACAGCACCAGCGCGCAGGGACAGGCCGCTATCAACACCGCCAGCATGGCCTGGGCGTCGCTGGTGATGAACCAGGTAGCCGCAGCGATCAGCAACACCAGCAGCAGGTAGCGACCGGCATATCGCTCAAGCAACCGGGTGATCGGCGGCTTGGCCTGCTCGGCGCGCTGCATCAGGGCGATCACCTTGCCCAGGGTCGAGTCGCTGCCGACCCGGCTGATGCGCACTTTGAGGAACCCGTCGAGGTTGATCGCGCCACCGTGGATGTCCGTTCCTGGCCCGACTTCCAGAGGTAATGCCTCACCGGTGATCGGCGAGTTATCGAGGCTGGCCTGGCCTTCCAGTACCTGACCGTCGGCAGGCACCCGGTCACCGGCGCGCACTTCCACCAGGTCTCCCGGTACCAGGCTGGCGTTGTCGACTTCGCGCACCTGGCCACTGGCATCGAGCAGGCGCGCCTGGCTGCGTGTCAGGCGCCCCAGGGCTTCGATGGCCTCCTGCGAGCCCAGCATGCTGCGCTCTTCGAGCACGTGGCCGAGGATCATGATGATCGGCAACAGCGCCGCAGTGGCCAGGTCACCGGTGGCCCAGGCGCCAAGCATGGCCAAGGCGATCAATTGGTCGGTGATCCCGTGCAGGCTCGGGTGCAGCAGGCTATGCCAGGCCGAGCGCAACACCGGCACTGCCACCAGCAGCGAGGCTATGCCGAGCAGTACCTCGGCCACGCTGTTCTGCCCGGGGGCCAACCAGCGCCAGAGCAGGCCCAGGCCAAGCAGGCCCAGGGCGATCATGGCCAGGCTCAGTTGCCGCGCGGCCTGGCGGCGCTCGTCCCCGGACAGCAGGCCGGTGCCCAGATGAAGATGGCCATGGTGGTGATGGTCATGGCCGTGATGGTGGTGATGGGCACTCATTGGAGTCCTTTGATCAAGGTTTGGGACCGTCGAGGATCAGGCGACCGCTATCGTGCGGATCGACCAGGGTCACCGAGCCCGCTCGGGAGAGAATCGCCGGAACCCGCTCGCGATAGAGGCGCAGCATCAGGCCCGGGTCGTCCTGCTGACCGAGACCGACGATGGTCGCAGTCGCGGCCTGTGCGCGGGACAGGCGTTCCCGTGCTTCGGCTTCGGCCACCTGCACGGTGCGGTCGGCGTTCTGCGTGGCCTCTTGCAGCCTCCGGGCAGCGTCGGTGCGGGCAGCGGCCACTTCCTGTTCGGCCAGCTGGCTGGCCGTCAATACCGAGTTGAAGGCATTGACGGCTGGCTGGGGCAAGGCCGATTGCACATCGACTCGGACCACCTCGATGCCCAGGTCGGTGCCGGCGGCCTTGAGCGCCGCCAGGCTGCGGTTGATGCCGTGCTGCAGGTCGCCGCGCAAACGCTCGCGGCGTTCGGCAAGCTGGCTGTCGGTGCCGACCAGTTCGGGGCGGGCGACCAGGATGGTGTCCATGTCTCGCGAGGCGCAGATCTGCACGGCGTTGCGCTCCACCAGGCGATCAAGGGCCATCTCGACATGAGTGCCCTGCCGGGTAAAGGCATAGGGTTCGTTGACCTGATAGAACACCCGCACATCCAGTTGCACGATGCCGGCGTCACCGGTCAGCAGATAGCCGGAGCCGGCCGTGGCATCGCCGGCCAGTTTCACATCGTGATCGGCCTTGACCGCCGCTTCCGAGCGCAGCAGCAATTCGACTCGGCGCTCGGTGACGCGTCCAGCCGATGGCAACATCAGTACCTGCTCGAACGGCCGCGGCCAGGCTAGCAGCAGCCCGGCATTCTGGATGCGTTGCTCGGCGCCCAGACGCAGGACCACCGCACGGCTTTCCGGGCCGATCTCGCGGACATTGCCAAACAGCCAGCCCAGCGCCGCCAGCAAGGTGACCCCGTACACCGCGACGAAACCGATGCGTCCAGCCTGCAGCCAGGGCGCGGCGCTGCCCTGCCCTCGCTTGCTCATGGCTTCGCCCCTGTTGGCGGGCCGTCCACCAGCACGCGGAACGGCGCGGCGTCGGTGCGCAGGACCACGCGCGTGCCCGGATTGACCAGGTTGTCCAGGGTATCCAGCGAGCGCAGCAGGTTGTACAGCTCGGGCGCACCGGCGTAGGCCTTGCCATAGACCTGTGCGGCCTGGACCTGGGCGCGGGCCTGGATGTCCGCAGCCTTGACGCTGGCGTCAGCTTCGATGATGCGCGCATCGCGTTCAGCGGCGGAGCGGATCTCGGCGGCCTTGCGCTTGCCTACGGCGGTGCGTTCGGTGGCGATGGTTTCGCGCTCGGCACGCATCCGGTCAACCGTCGCTTCCAGCGTGACCTTGGGCAGGGTCAGGCGCTCGATGCCCACCTGCACCACCTTGACCCCATAGGTTTCGCGCAACTGGCCAGTGATCTGTTCGCCCAGGCGATGCTCGAAGGCGTCGAGGCGCACCTTGCTCGCATCGACGTTGACCAGGTCGGCCAGTTCGAAGCCGCTGGCGCTGGTTTCCAGGGCCGAGCCGACCAGGGTGCGGATCTGCCGCGCGGCTTCGTCGGGCTGGTTCTGCACCGCACGCATGAAGCGCTTGATGCTTTGCGGCGTGGCCTCCACCTGCCAGGCGATATAGGCCTGGACAATGATGCGCAGGCCGTCCCGGGTGCCGACGTCCTGCAAGCCGCTTGAGGTGGTACGCAGGCGCAGGTCCACCGGCACGGTGTTCTCCAACGGCAGCGGCCAGCGCCAGGCCAGGCCGGGCTCGAGCAGAACGCGTGCGGGGTTGCCGAAACGAGTCACTACCGTGGCCTCGCCGGTGCGTACCTGCACCAGGCAAGCGGCGGCGAGCATGACCAGGGCCAGCGCCGCTGCCACCAGCAGGCGGCGCCAGGTCGGCCCGGTGGCGGCTTGTTCATGCTCGTGGTCATGGGCATGATCCTGGCGGCAGCCATGAGCATGGGAGTGATCGGCATGATCGTGACTCAATGGGCACGCTCCTGGTCAGGTCGGGTTGCGGGTTTGCCTGTGCCCGGGCCCGCAGCGGGGTCCAGGGGGAATGCATAGCTGCGCAGGTCCAGGGTCGGGGCCTGCGCAGCTCCGAGGCGGTGGTCGATGATCAGGCTGCTGGCCTTGCCCAGGCCCTTGGCCAGATGGTCCAGGTACTGTTCGAGGACAAAGGCCTGTCCCGCCTGCTGCCAGGCGCTGCGTTCGGCGCTGAAGCGCAGCTCGGCGATTCGCGCCCTGGCTTCGGTTTCATGGGCGCTGGAGATGGCCTGGTGGTCAAGGCCGGTAGCCTTGGTCCATGCCTGGCTGTTTTGTTCGGCGGCTTTGCCACGGTCACGGGCGATCAGGGCCTGCGCGGTGATCTGTGCGGCCTGGACGCCGTGGTAGGCATTGGCCGCGCCTGCCGGCGGATGGATCGCCTCCACCGAGGTGACGAGGACCTGCACGCCGCTGTCCAGGCGATCCAGATCCGCCTGGACGGCCGCGCCTATGTCCTGGCCAAGCGCCTGCCGCTCGGTGCCGAGCACGCCATCGAGGCTACGGCTGGCAAAATCGCGGACCAGCACACGGTTGGCGAGTGTGCGCAGGAGCATGGCGACGTCGGTGCTGTGATAGGTCGCGGCCAGTGCGGCGCGGTCGTCCAGGCCGATGCGATAGATGAAGCGCACGTCCATGTTGACGATCTGGAAGTTCTGCCGGCCGCCCCCGTCGCCCGCGATAACCTGGGCATTCTCGCTGATATGGCTGGCATCCCACAGGCGGTTCGCCGCGGCTGGCGCCGGGCCTTCCGCATCGGCCAGCGGGTCGGCCAGTGCAGCGTCGCCGCTGGTCGCCAGTTCGTGGACCTGGCCATTGTCGACCACCAGGACCCTGCCCAGCGGCCAGGGCAAACCGAGATGCAGCCCGGGTTGCCAAACCTCGACCGGGTTGCCGAAGCGCTCGTAGATGCCGCGATTGTCCATCGCGATCTGCGTCACCCCGGTCAACAGCCAGCCCACCATGGCGACCAGGGCCAGCACTGGCAACGCGGCACGGCGCATGAAGTCGAAGGCCCAGACCTGACGCAGGTCGATGCCGAAACGCTGATGCAGCTCATGACGCAGGAACGCCAGCGGGCGTGGCGGCCATTGCAACAGGCCGCAGACCAGGCTGCGGGCCAGCAGGCGTGGTTCCTGCCCGGCGCGCCTGGGGCTGAACACGGAAAACAGCGCGCGCAGGATCAGTTCCATGGCCAGGGTGGCCGGCAACAGGCCGGTCAGCACCGCCAGGCGTACCGGCCACAGCCGCTCGCCGCCTGTAAACAGCAGGCAGGCGATCGATAGCACCTGCACGGCCACCAACCAGCGGATCTGTGCCGCCAGGTCCGCGGCTTCCGGCCACACGACCGGGTTCTCGCTGGCCAGATGACGCTCCGCCACCACCAAGGCAAACGCCGCCAGGGCCAGCACACCGCCCGCGAGCCAGTGCAGTTGCCCCGCCGCTGCCGGTGCCGGCAGGTCGAGGCGCCAGGCGCTGGCGACCATTACCAGCGCCAGTACCGCCAAGCCTGCAAGCCACAGCGCTTCGCTGCCCAGACGCTGCAACTGGCGCCGACCTGCAAGGCCAATGCGCAACAGGCCACGTTCCAGTGCACTGAGGGGCGGATCGTCGGGATTGTCCGAAGCGCTCCACAGGGCCAGGCGCACGGCCTGGTGACCGATGGCTTCGGCGCGCCATCTGGCCACGGCCCAGGCTGAACGTCCTGCTGCTGCCAACAGCACCAGGGCCGCCGCATTCATGGCCAGTACCACTACCCATTGGCTTGCCGGATCGAACACGCCTATAAACAGTGCGCCGAGCCACAGCAGCGCCGCAGTCAATGTCGAGCCCTGGACCAGGCGGGCCAGGCGAAGCGTATGCAAGGAAGCTTGTTGAAAGCGCGGTGTTTCCTCGAACTGCCCGTCCGTGCTGGCTGGTTTGGCGCTCATGTGAATACGGGAACTCCGGGAAGGCTTATCGACCGGTTCTTGGGGTTGGGTGTGCGGGTTATGTTATAGCGGAGCTTGTGAAAAAGTCGTGTTAATGTAACTAAATGATTCAAGTTTCATCTTCAGTTCAGAGATTGCAAACGGCAAGCAACCATCCGCCCATGCCAAGGGTCAAAAAATAAACCGAACCTAAATCTGCCAAGGAAATCTCCGATGAGTTTGCCCAACGAACCCCTACGGACAAGGCAATTACTGCAAGGCGCACGATTGGGCGACGCAATCGCTGCCCACCTTGAAGGCCTCAAGCGCCTGCAAGCCCAGGTCAGTTATATGGCCAGGGCAGCAGAACAAGTGGACATGCAACTGAGCACGATCGAGAACGATCTCGAACAGGTGCGTGCGCAGCTTGGCGAAACACCCCGCACTTGAGCCCTGCGCGCAGGTTTTATGCGGTAAAGTTCGGCGCTTGCGCCAGGACGGCAGCACCGTGGCTGTCCAATCCTTCAATGGCAGGTCATCACGCGTCAGCAGAGCATTAGGAATGAACAAACCCGACGAGACGCTACAGGCCGAGACGCCCTACACTTCCCTGCCCAGTTTCCTGCCATTCCCCATCGTTGGCCTGGGGGCTTCCGCAGGCGGGCTGGCCGCGCTGCTGCATTTCTTCGAAGAAATGCCCAATGAAAGCGGCATGGCCTTCGTGGTGGTGATGCACCTTTCGGCTGAACACGAGAGCAGCGCCGACCGCATCCTGCAGAAGGTCACGCGCATGCCCGTGCAGCAGGTGACCAAGCCCACCCCGATCGAGCCCAACCACGTCTACCTGATCTCCCCTGCCATGCAGCTGGAAATGCTCGACGGCTACCTGCGCGTTACCGAGCGGCCCAGTGGCCAGCCGCGACATATCGCCATCGATGTGTTCTTCCGCACCATGGCCGACGCCCATCGTCATCGCAGCATCGGCATCGTCCTGTCCGGTGCCGGCAACGACGGCAGCGCCGGGCTGGTGAGGGTCAAGGAACAGGGTGGGGTGACCCTGGCCCAGTCCCTGGACGATGCCGAATACGAAAGCATGCCGCACAACGCCATCGCCACTGGCCAGGTGGACTTCGTCCTGCCGGTGGTGGACATGCCGCAAAAGCTGGTGGAACTGTGGGAAAACATGCGCAGCATCGAGTTGCCGCTGGGCGAAGAGATCGAGGCGCCGCTGCACAATCCCGAAACCGCCGAGGACGAGCGCGCCGCCGATGCCGCCCTGCGCGACATCATCATCATCCTGCGCGCCCGCACCGGCCATGACTTCAAGCATTACAAGCGGGCCACCGTACTGCGCCGGATCGAGCGGCGCATGCAGGTCAACCGCCTGAGCGACCTGCCGGCCTATCGCGACTTCCTCAACGTCAATACCGAGGAAGCCCGCGCCCTGCTCGACGACATGCTGATCGGCGTGACCAACTTCTTCCGCGACCGCGAGGCTTTCGAAGCGCTGGAGCGTGAAATCATTCCGCGCCTGTTCGAGCTCACCGGCGAAACCGACCCCACGGTGCGGGCCTGGTCGGCAGGCTGTTCTTCCGGCGAGGAGGCCTACTCGATCGCCATGCTGCTGGCCGATCATCTCGACTTCAGCCATGCCAGCCACAAGTTCCAGGTGTTCGCCACCGATATCGATGAACATGCCATCGGCGTCGGCCGGGCCGGGGTCTATCCCGAGGCGGTGGTCACCGATATACCGCCGGCACGCCTGCGCCAGCATTTCGCCAAGGAGCAGACCCACTTCAGGGTCAAGAAGGAAATCCGCGAGCGCGTGCTGTTCGCCCTGCACAACCTGCTGCGCGACCCACCTTTCTCCAAGCTGCACCTGATCAGTTGCCGCAACCTGCTCATCTACCTCGACCGGCAGGTCCAGGCGGACATACTGCAGATGTTCCACTTCGCCCTGGCTCCGGGTGGCTACCTGTTCCTCGGCAGTTCGGAATCGGCAGACGTCTGCCTCGATCTGTTCACCCCCGTGGACAAGAAGAACCGGATCTACCGGGCCAAGGCCAGTTCCAGCCTGGGGAGGCCGACCCCTGCCCTGCCCCTCAACGCCTTCACCGGGTTTTCCTTGCCCAATGTCGAGCGCAACCTGGAGCGGCGCAAGGTGTCCTTCGCCGAGGTCCACCAGCGGGTGCTGGAGCAGTACGGCCCGCCCAGCGTGGTGGTCAACCAGGACTCGGACATCGTGCACATGTCCGATCGCGCCGGGCGCTTCCTGCGCTATGTCGGCGGCGAGCCGTCGCACAATCTTCTGGTGCAGGTGCTGCCTGAACTGCGCCTGGAGTTGCGTACTGCGCTGTTCCAGGCCTTCCAGACCGGCAAGAGTATCGAGGCGCGGCGCGTACAGCTCGAGCGCGAGGGGCGCAGTTACTACGTGAACATGGTGGCCCGGCCATTCCGCGACCTGGATGCCGACTTCGTCCTGGTATTGTTCGACGAGGTCGAGGAAACCATGAGTGCCGAAGTCAAGAGTATCCGCGACGACGGCAAGGACAGCGTGCTCTCCCAGCTTGAAGGCGAACTGCACCGGACCAAGGAGCAATTGCAGGCCACCGTGGAGCAATCCGAGACCTCCACCGAAGAGCTGAAGGCTTCCAATGAAGAACTCCAGGCCATCAACGAGGAACTGCGCTCCACCACCGAGGAGCTGGAAACCAGCAAGGAAGAGCTGCAGTCGATCAACGAAGAGCTGATCACGGTCAACCAGGAACTCAAGAGCAAGGTCGAGGAAACCGGCAAGATCAACGACGACCTGCAGAACCTGATCGCCTCCACCGATATCGCCACGGTGTTCGTCGATCGGCGCATGCGCATCAAGTCCTACACGCCGCGGGCCACCGAGATCTTCAGCATCATTCCCTCGGACACCGGCCGCTCGCTGCTCGACATCACCCATCGCCTCGACTACCCGGGCATGGCCGATGACGCGGTGGCCGCCTTCGAGTCGCTGCGCATCATCGAATGCGAGGTGCCAAGCACCGATGGTCGCTGGTATATCGCCCGGCTGCTGCCCTACCGCACCACCGAGGACCTGATCGACGGCGCCGTACTGACCTTCATCGATATCACCGAGCGGCGCCAGGCGGAGGAGCGCGTGCGCGAAGGCGAGGAGCGCCTGCGCCTGGCGGCCGAAAGCACCCAGGACTTCATCATCCTGACCATGGATGCCCAGGGCCTGATCACCACCTGGAACCGCGGCGCCGAACGCACCTTCGGCTACAGCGAGGAAGACGTACTGGGCCGCAGCGCCGAGTTGATCTTCCTGCCCGAAGACCGGGAAAACGGCGTGCTCCAGGAAGAACTGCGCCTGGCCCGCAGGGATGGCCGTGCCGACGACGAGCGCTGGTTGCAGCGCAAGGACGGCAGTCGCTTCTTCTGCAGCGGCGTGACCACCGCCCTGCACAACGGCCAGCACGGCTTCGCCAAGATCGGTCGGGATGTCACCGACAAGAAGCGCCAGGAGTCCGAGCAGGTCTGGCAACTGCAGCAGAGCCGTAACACCAGCAAGCTCAAGGACGAGTTTTTCGCGGTCATGTCCCATGAGCTCAAGCACCCGCTCAACCTGATCCAGCTCAACGGCGAACTGATGACCCGCCTGCCCCTGGTGCGCGGCAATGCCGTGGCCGGGCGGGCACTGGATACCATCCTGGGCGCGGTACGCAGCCAGGCGCGGATCATCGATGACCTGCTCGACCTGTCCCGGATCAATACCGGCAAGCTCAAGCTCAACCGCGGGCCGGTGCTGCTCCAGCAATTGCTCAGCGATATCGCCGCGGTGGCCAAGGACGACGCGGCCGAGGAACGTATCCTTATCGAACTGCAATTGCCCGAAGATGCCCAGGAACCCCTGGTGATCGACGCCGACCCGGTGCGTATCGAACAGATCATCTGGAACCTGCTGAACAACGCCCTGAAATTCACCGATGCCGGCGGTCGCATCTGCCTGCGCCTGGTAGATGAAGGCAGCCATGTGCGATTCGACGTGCAGGACACCGGCCAGGGTATCGCCGCCGAATCGTTGCCGCTGATCTTCGACCTCTTCGGCCAGGTGCCGGAGCACCGCCACGGGCAGAACCGTGGCGGCCTGGGCATCGGCCTGGCGCTGGTGCGCGAGCTGGTGGAGGCTCATCACGGCCGGGTCGAGGCCAGGTCTGCCGGGCTGGGACTGGGTGCGACCTTCAGCGTCTGGCTGCCGCACTACAGCCGCGACGAACAGCCAATGGTCGGCGAGCTCGACCTGACACCGGGCGATTTCAGCGGGCTCAAGGTACTGATCGTCGATGACTCCGAGGACATCCTCGAAATCATGAAGGCGCTGATGGAGCTGGAAGGCGCCGAGGTGACCCTGGCAAGCAACGGGCTCGAGGCGCTGGAGCGGCTGGACGGCGATAGCGTCTTCGACCTGGTGTTGTCCGACCTCGGCATGCCGGTGATGAACGGGCTGGAGCTGATAGGCCGGATACGCGCCGACTCACGCTTCAACGCGCTGCCCGTGGTTGCGCTGACCGGCTTCGGCGCCAGCCAAGACAAGGCCGAGGCGCTGACGGCAGGGTTCAATGCCCACGTCGACAAGCCGGTGGCGTTCGAGGTGTTGCAGGAGACGGTGCGGGCGGTGCTGGGGCGCTAGGGCGCTAGGCTCCGGACTCGGGGTCACTGGCCGGCACGCCCCTGGGTTCCTCCTGCTCGTCGCCAAGCGAGGGATCGGCGTCCGGGTCTGGTGCCTTGTCGTGCTCGTCGGGAATCTCGACCTGCGGTCTTGACGGTTCCAACTGGCCGGGTGGCATGTCGTGATCGGGCATGCGGGTTCTCCTGAAAAAAAAGGGCCGCAAAGCGGCCCTTGGTAGCTTAAGGCTTGGTCGTTTCCGAATGGTCTTTAGGCGTGGTCGGAACGCCGCCTGGGCCAGGTACCACCGGATCGGTCGCATCGCGGGTAGTCGCCCCCGAACCTACCGAACTGCCGCCATGGGCTGCGGCCAGCTGGCGGGCTTTTTCCAGGTGGGCCTTCAGGGTTGGCAAGGTCTCGGCGGCGAATGCCTTCAATTCCGCGTCCTTGCCATCCTTCGCGTAGTCATCGAACAGCTTGATGGTCGCTTCATGGGCGTTGACCTGGTTGTTGGCATAGGCCTGGTCGAACGACTTGGCGCCGCGCAGTTCCAGGATCATGGCCTTGGCCTTGTCGATCAGGTCGGCATCGCTCGACACTTCAAGCTTCTTGCTCGCTGCCAGGGATTTCAGCTTCTCGTTGGCCGCGCCGTGGTCCTTGAGCATCATCGCCGCAAAGGACTTCACATCCGCTGCGGTGCCTTTTTCCTGGGCCAGTTTGGCCGCTTCCACCTCGGCGACGCCCTTGGCCGAGGCGTCCTCGACGAAGTCATCGGCATCCTGGGCGGCATGCACCGCGCCCGCCAGGGTGAAGGCCAGGGCAAAGCCCGCGCTACGCAACAGTGTATTCATCGTTGAATCCTCGCTTCAGTTCCGGTTCTGGTGTTGCAACCTGTTTAGGTGTCGCTAACTGTTCTGAGCCGAAGGCTTGGCCCGAGGTTCATCTTTTTTGCCTGGGGGCTATGATGGTTGCCCTTTTTGCACACGCCACCGTCCCACCATGAAGAAACTGGACAACTACAAGACCATCGCCGACTGCATCGCCACCCTGCTCTTCCCCCATGCAGAGGTGATCGTTCACGACCTGGCCAGCCAGACGGTCGTGCATATCGCCAACAACTTCTCCAAGCGCCAGCTTGGCGACGATTCGGCGCTGGACGAACTGCCCGGTGACTTCGACCAGGCGTCCAGTCTCGGCCCCTATGAAAAGCTCAACTGGAACGGCCAGAAAATCCGCTCCATCACCAGCGTGTTGCGCGATGAGGCAGGCAAGGCCGAGGCCTTGTTGTGCATCAACCTGAATTTCTCGGTGCTGGACCAGGCCCGCGAGGCGCTGAACGCCTTTTTCCAGGTCAGTCGCCTGCTGCCCCAGCCGGAAGCGCTGTTCCGCGACGACTGGCAGGAGCGCATCAACACCTTTCTCCACGCCTGGCTCGCCGAGCGCCAGCTATCGCTGAGCCTCCTGGGGATGAAGGACAAGCGCGCGCTGGTCGAAGCCCTATATGCCGAAGGGGCTTTCGAGGGGCGCAGCGCTGCCGACTACGTGGCCAGCGTTCTGGGCCTGGGTCGGGCGACGGTGTTCAAATGGGTCAAGCTTC